>CBDEVO010000001.1:0-73088 GCA_965243615.1 Vicinamibacterales bacterium
CGGGCGACAAAAAGAACATCACGATTGAAGACGCCGAGGAGCAGGTGTACAAGCTGCAGCTTGATTCCGTCACGCTGGAAAACGACCCAATGTTCGACGAAGGAAACGGCGACGAGCCGGTGGGCATGAAGCTGATCGTGTCGCCCGGCAGAACTCGTCCAAAGAGCTTCTTCGTGAATCTGGAGTCGATGCAGGATGCTTCGGACTACAGCCTGAGCAGTGGTGGCACGAGCAGTGGCGGCCCGACCGCCGTCAGTCTGCGGATCGACATGGACGCGGGTCAGGAGAGTGAGTCCATTAGTCTCACGGCCGCCTCGAACGACGGCGACCGGAGGGACGACACCATCACCCTGCAACTGTTCGAGACCTCTGCCACCAGTCCGACGACCGCGGGGGACATGGTACCCGACGGGGGCCTCATGCTGAAGGTGCTCGACCAGCACATGCTGCCCGAGGTCATGATGGGTTCCATCATGGTGGACGGGGCTGAAGTGACCAGCCTGACGGAGGGCGAAACCGGTACGGTCACGCTGACGGCGAACCGCGGCACGGCCATGGACGCCGTGCCCGATGGCGAAACCGTCATGGTCACGTTGATGCACGGGGCCGCCAGCTCCGCCAGCGCTGCCGACTACACCCTCTCGACCGAGATGGTGACCATCAAGGGAGGGGCCGGAGAAACCAGCGCCACGTTCATGCTGGAGGTGGAGCCAGACGACGAGATCGATGCCGAAGAGCTGGTGCTGATGGCCGAGGTGACGGGTGAGGCGATGTATGGCGGCGAAGCCAGGATGGTCACTCTGGGCCCCATCAGCCTCATGGACGGCACGATGAAGCTCGTCTATCCCAAGACGGACGAGGAGATCCAGGCCGTCATCTACCCGGCGAAGGAAGCCGGAGCGGGTGACGACATGATCTTCAGCCCAGGCGAGATGATCGAGATTGCCTCGCCAATCTCGCTGTTCAACAGCGCCGAGGGAGTCACGCTCTCGTTCTCGGCGATGTCCGACCACGACCACGTGGCCACGACGTCGGTCAGCGGGGGCATGGTCATGGTGACGGCGGGCGACGAGGAGGGCATGGCCCACATCACCATCACCGCTCACGCGAGCATGGCGGCGGGGGCGAAGGGTCTCCCGCAGACCGATCCGGGCGAGGCCAGCATCATCTTCCCGGTGGAAGTGGGCCTCGAGGCGCTGAGCTTCACGCTGATGGGTCCCGAGGAGATGAACCTCGTCGAGGGCGGCATGGGCGGCATGGTCACGGCGACCGCCAACCGGGCCGTCACCGCGGACGTGACCATCAACCTCATGCGTGACAGGGCCATGAGCACCGCCGACGACATGGACTACACGGCGGAGGCGATCACCATCGAGGCCGGCATGATGTCGGGCACCACCATGGTGATGGCCACGGCAGACGACATGATGGAGAACGAAGGCAACATGGCCGAAGAGCTGGTGCTCTACGGCATGGCCGCCGACAACGCCGGTGAGGTCACCGGCCAGGTCAAGTTCTACATCTGGGATGCCGCGGTGCCGGCCCTGCCGATCATCGCGCAGCTCCTGCTGGCGGCCTTCCTGGCCTTCGGCGGATACCGCCGCTACCGGCGGCGGTAGCGTTCGGCGTCGTCGTCTCGCGTTCGTAACTCTCCCTTGCCCCCTCTCCCCGCGACCGCCCCGGGGGGGGAGGGGGCGTTTCGGGTTAGCAGCAGCACACCCGGAGCACGTTGGCCGGTTCGGACCCTGGCGGCCGAGGTCCAAGAGAGCCAACCGCCCTCCCCGGGCGGGTACGACATCACAGGAGCCCAGATGCCTCTCGAGATCCCGAAATCGCCCGTCCAGCACCTCCGCCACCGCGCTTCAGGATTCTCGATTCCGGGCAGGTTGCCCTGTTTGCTCGCCGTCGTTCTCGGGCTCTTCGCTCATCAGGAGGCGCTTGCGCAGACCCACACCTTGAGCTCACTGGACGTGACAGCAGTGAACCGGGACGGGTCTGCTGTGACCGCGACTACTGCCCTGAGCCCGGACTTAAGCTCCACCCCCAACGCCAGCAGCTTCACGGTTACCTTCCCGTTCGATGCCACCCGGGTGACGGTGACCGCCGCCGGCACCAGCGGCTGGACCCTGACGTACCCTGACGACGATGCGGTACCCGGGGGCGACTACCAGCGCGACCTGACGTCGACGTCGAACAGCATAACGTTGAGGGCGACGGAGGACGACGGTTCGGGGACGCGCAACTACACCATCACCGTGAGGCGGACCGCGCAGGCTGGCTCCGCCCTCCAAACCCTGACCCTTTCCTCCGGCCAGGATACGCTGGACCCGACTTTCGACGCCGACACACAACGCAGTAGCTTCACGGCCGACGTCGATCTCAGTGTCGCTACGCTGACGGTGACCGCCACGACGAAGCCCGGGTGGGAAGAGGACCTGACGTACGGTCCCGAGCCGGATGCGGATACCGGCACGGCTGGCTACCAGCGCAGCCTGGCCGTGGGGGCGAACCGCATAACGGTGGCGGCGACGCAGATCGGTATTACGGGGACGCGCACCTACACCCTCACCGTGACGCGGACGACCACGCCTGGCGCCCCCCGGAA
Organism: Vicinamibacterales bacterium; assembly: GCA_965243615.1. Classification (GTDB taxonomy): domain Bacteria; phylum Acidobacteriota; class Vicinamibacteria; order Vicinamibacterales; family UBA8438; genus JAJEEA01. Next base: position 2,606 of record CBDEVO010000001.1, read on the forward strand.
CTTGAGGGCCACCGCCGCCGACAGATCAGTGAGGCTGTCATGGACCGCACCGTCTTCCGACGGCGGCAGGGACATCACGGGCTACGAGTACCGGTCGAAGGATGCGGACGAGGACGACGGGCAGTGGATGGACGATGATGCGTGGAGCGCGATCACTGGATCGGACGACTCGACCACGTCGCATGACGTCGACGGCCTCACCAACGGCACCACCTACATCTTCCAAGTACGAGCCACGAACGCGAACACGGCCGGGACCGCGAAGGGCAGTGCGTCCAACACGGCCGAGGCCACGCCTGCCCGCCCCCTCCCGGCGCCCGTGTGGACGACGACAGACGCCGTCGTAGAAGGCAACCGGCGGGTCACACTGTCGTGGACGCAAATACCTGACGCGGACACTCCGGGCGACGAGGACGCGTCCGTCATTGGCTACCAGTACCGGCGGAGAGTCGATGGAGGCTCCTATGGGGGCTGGACGACCATTGCCGACGCCGACCTGGTGGAGTCCGGCACCACCCGGTCCTACACCGTTACCCCCCTCGACAATGGCACGACCTACTTCTTCCAGGTACGAGGAAGGAACAGCGTGGGCGGCGGCGCCGCGTCCACTGAGCGCGAAGGCACGCCGATAGCGGGTAGGCCCGGCGCGCCCACGAATCTGGAGGCCACGGCGGGCGACGCGCAGGTGGCTCTGCGGTGGACCGCGCCCTCCGACAACGGCGGCGAGCCCATCACCAGGTACGAGTACAGGTACCGGGATGAGGACGACGACACCTACGACGACGCAGGCAACCCCTGGACCGCCACCGGCGGCACGGGGACGACAGCGACCGTGCACGGCCTTGAGAACGGGAAGACCCACTATTTCCAGGTGCGAGCGGTGAACGACTTGGGCTGCAGTGCTACCGAGACGGACGGTTGCGGTCAGCAGTCCCTCGAAGTATCCGCCAAGCCGTTCGGCAAGCCCGTTTCGCGCGTCAACCTCACTGCAGCCACGTCCGACGAGGACAGACAGGTCGAGTTGACGTGGAGCGTTCTCCAGACCCCGGCCCCGCCCGCCGACGACCGTAGCGGGTTCCAGTATCGGCAGAACGCTGGCAGCGGCTATGGGAGCTGGCGCGACGTGCCCAACAGCAACGCGGGCACCACGACCCATGTCGTCAGCGGTCTCATGAACGGTACGACCTACACGTTCCAGGTGCGAGCGGAGAACAGCTCGGGCGGCGGGTTGGCATCCAACGAGTTGTCAGCGGTACCCTCCACCACCCCAAGCGCCCCGACGTTGACGGCCGCGGCGAGCGACGAGCAGGTGAGCCTGACGTGGACCCCCGCGGACAGTGGCGGCAGGCGCATCGTCCGGTACGACTGCCAATGGAGGATCGGCGCCGCAGCTTACGATGCGACGGCTACGACAAATTGCGGCGACAATCCCACGCTCGGCGCGTCGGCGACGTCCCTCACCCTCACTGACGAGGACGGCATCACGAACGGCACGACCTACACGTTCCGAGTGCGAGCCGTGAACGCCCGCTCAGCAAATGCAGATGGAGAGTGGTCCAACGAGGTCAGCGCAAGGCCCACGGACGGAAGCGAGCGAAGCTACACCATCTCCGCGACCGTCAACGGCAAGTCATGGGCCAAAGCCGGCGATCCTTCCCCGCTTCGCGCGACGGTCGAGGTGAATCCGAGGTTCACGGCGCAGAGCACCGAGCTGTACGTCGCCGTCACCGGGGGCGCCACCGAGAACGCGACATTGGTGTTTGGGCCGGCGGACAGCAGGCGGGACGCCTCGTGGACAGTCACCCCGTCGGCCGATGACATCACTATCGCGTTGTACACGAGCTCGGCCGCCGCCGGCACCGCTTCCAACGCCCTGGCGGTCACCAGCGTGGAGGTCCGCCCCGCCGAGACCCCCGACCCGCCGACGGGGCTGCGGGCGACGCGGGGCGACGGGGAAGTGACGCTGTCCTGGGCCACCGTCACCGGCGCCAACGACTACCATTACCGGCAGCGGCGGCAACCGGGTTCCTATGGGCGCTGGACGGACTTCGCGGGAGACGAGTTCCAGCAGGGCACGACCGTGACCAGCAATACGGTCACCGGCCTCACCAGCGGGACGTACGCCTTCCAGGTTCGGGCTCTGGCCAGCGCGACGCCCGGGGCGGAGAGCGACCCCTCCGACGAGGTCAGCGTCTCGCTGTCGGGGACAGTCGAGACGGGTGCGCTCGGTGCCCCGGGCAACTTCGCCGCCACCCCCGGCAACGGCCAGGTCACGCTGTCGTGGAGCGCACCCGCTTCAGACGGCGGCTCGGCCATCACCGGGTACCAGTACCAGCAGGCGGCGGGGACGGGCGCTTATAGCCCGTGGACGGCCATCCCCGGCAGCGGTGCGTCCACCCGGTCGCACATCGTCACCGGCCTCACGAACGGGACGCGCTACTTCTTCAGGGTCCGTGCCGTGAACAGTGATGGCCCCGGCCCCGGGTCGGCCGAGGGGTCCGCCACGCCGGCGCCCACCGTCGACACGACCCTCCGCGCGTTGAGCCTGTCGACGGTCACGCTGACGCCGGTCACGGTTACGCTGACGCCGGCCTTCACGCCGGCCACCCGCACCTACACGGCCGCCGTCGGCAGCAGCGTGGCGCAGGTGGCGGTGACCGCGACGCCGAACAAGGCGGGCGCGACCGCGACGATCACGCCGGCCGACGCGAACACCACCGCGGCCGGTCACCAGGTGGCCCTGGTGGTCGGCGCCAACCCCATCACGGTGAGGGTGGCCGACGGCACGAACGCCGGCGTCTACACCATCACGGTGACGCGGGCCGGGAGCGTGCCCGGCGCGCCCACGGGCCTCACGGCGACGGTGGCCGAGGGCGGCGACGTGACGCTGTCGTGGACGGCGCCGGCGGACGGCGGGGCCGTCAGCGGGTACGAGTACCAGCAGAAGGCGGGGACGGGCGCCTATGGCGCCTGGACGCCCATCGCCGGCAGCGGTCCGTCCACCACGTCGCACATCGTCACCGGCCTCACCGCCGGCACGGCCTACGCCTTCCGGGTCCGCGCCGTGAACAGCACGGGCGCCGGCGCGGCGTCGAACGAGGCCACCGCCACGGCGACCACGGGGAGGCTCGTCTGGGCGAAGTCGGAGCAGGAGGTCGCCGCCGTGATCGCCGCCGCGATGGCAGCCGGGTCGGGCGACGACATGACCCTCGACGCGGGCGAGCAGGTCGAGATTCTGGGGAGCGCCCTGTTCAACGCGGCCGAGGGCGTCACGATCTCGTACACGGCCGAGTCGAGCGACAGCGACGTGGCGTCGGCGGGCATCTTCGACACCGTCACGGTGCGGGTGATGGCGAGAGCGGGAGGCATGGCGGATATCACCATCACCGCCACGGCCACCCCGCGGCCCGGCGTGACGATCAACCCTCAGACGAGTCCGCGCGAGGCGAGCATCACGTTCCCGGTCGAGGTGGACATCGAGGCGCTCGTGCTCGAGCTGGTCGGACCCGCGGACATGAACCTCGTCGAGGGCGGCAGCAACCACGCCAACGGCACCGCGGGCCGCGCCACCGTGAGGGTGCAGGCGAACCGTCCGGTCACCCGGGAGGTGACGGTGACGCTCATGGCCGACCGCTCCATGGGCGACGCCACCGCCGACGACTTCGAAGCGGACCCGATCGTGATCGAGGCGGGCGAGACCAGGGGCTCGACGGTGGTGATTGCCGTCGAGGACGGCACGGCAGAGGGCGGGGAAGAGCTGGTTCTCTTCGGCGTAGCCGCTGACAATGCGGGAGAGGTCCAGGGCGAAGTCACGCTCCACCTCTGGGATGCCGCGGTGCCGGCCCTCCCGGTCGTCGCCCAGCTCCTGCTGGCGGCCTTCCTCCTGTGGGCGAGCGGCAGGCGCTACCGGCTGCGTCGGTAGCCATCGTTCGGCGTCGGCGTTCGTTACTCTCCCTTGGCCCCTCCCCCCTCGAAGCCCCGAGGGCGGGAGGGGTTCTTTCACTTGCGGACGGCGCGAGCGTCAGCCTCGCCGACTTGCTCTGACCTCGAGCAGGAACCGTGGTGCCCGACGCCGCGCCCGCTCGGACGGACGTCGGGCCGCCGTTCTTCGACGTACAGCGCCCCAGCGGCGGTCAGGAGGGCCGCCCCGAACAGCCGCGGCAGACGGGCAGCACATCCCGCCAAACCGGCAGGAGCGCTACGATCAGCCCGGGTGTCGCCAGCACCATCAAGGGCCAGTGGTTGGCGAGACCCGCCCCCCAGGCGACCGCGGCCACCACAAGCGGCCATCCGCGCCTCGGGTCCCGGGCTCCGTGCAGCACCAGGGGCATAGGTGGCAAAGAACAGCAGGGCATTGAGGGTGTAGACCTCGGCGATGATCGCCTGCGACCAGAACTGCTCCGAGACCCCGTCGTCGGTGACCGTCCGCACGCCGGCGCGCTGGCGATGGATTCCGAGACGGTCTCGGCCGGTAACCGGGTTCACTTCTGACTCTGGGGTGGGTACCATCGCGCGAGGCCGTCGAGGTAGGCGCCCCAGTCGTCCATCAGGCGCCGGCGCCGCTCGAAGAGGTCGGACCGCGCGTAGGCCGCCTCCACCGGGTTGCGCACCGCGTGGGCCAGCGCCGCCTCGACCACCTCGCGCGGGTGGTCGGTCTCTTCGGCCGCCCAGTCGCGGAAGCTTGAGCGGAAGCCGTGGGGCACGGCCGCGAGCCCAACCGCTTCAGCAGGCCCGACAGGGCCATGTCCTTGAGCGGCCGCCCCCGCGCGGTCGGGAACACCAGGGGGCCGCCCGGCCCGAGGGCCCGCGCCTCGCCCAGTAACTCGACCGCCCGCCGGCACAGCGGCACGCGGTGCTCGCGCTTGGCCTTCATGCGTGACGCGGGTATCGCCCACACCCCCGCCGCCGCGTCGACCTCGCGCCACTCGGCCCCCCGCACCTCGCCCGAGCGTCCCGCCGTCAGCACCAGGAACTCGAACGCCAGCTTCACCACCGCCCGCGCCCCCGAGCCCCGCACCGCCGCGACGGCCGCCGCCACGTCGCGGTGAGGCAGGGCCGGCATGTGCGTGGTCCGGTGCTGCTGGCGGCCGAGCACGAGGTCGACCCGGCCGCACGGGTTCGTCTCGCGGTAGCCGGACGGCTGAAGGGAATCGGCGATACCGACCCCGACCCCGGGAAGGATGAAACGGGTGCCGAACGTTACTTACCGCCGCAGGTAGCGGCGGTAACCGCGACGGCCAGGAACGTCCAGCTGTCGGCCCCGGCCGCCGCCGCGACCGCGCCGCCGAACGCCTCCTTCACCGCCACGTCCGGCATCGGCGCGATCTGCTTCACCGTCGTGTCCCGAACCTTGATGGCGAAGCTGCCGTCGACCGTGCCCGCGCCGTAGGCCGGCTTCCCCAAGTCCAGCGTCAGCGGGTCGTCGTTGACGAGCTCGTGTGCCGGCGCCTCGAGCCGGAACGACGGTCGTCGCCGACTGCCTTCCGGCGGGGATGGCGACGGCTGGCAGCTCAACCCGGTTCAGCGAGAGGCGGTAGGTCGACGCCTGACGGTGTCGCCCGGCGCCAGGGCCAGCGCCACCCGACAGGATCTCTGCCGTCGTCGCCGGTGTGGCGTGAACTTCTGGAAAATGCGCCCTATGCAGAGCTCTGCATAGGGCGCGGTTTCCTGGAACCCGCCGCTGGCGGAACCCGGCCGAGATAGTCGCTGATAAGTCGCCCCGGTGGTGGCGGCCCTCTGATACGATCCCGCCAGCATGACCGACTACGCGGAACCCCGTTTCGCCATCAACCCGCTCTCGACCCAGCGGGGTGTGGTGGCCGTAGGCTCCGCTGCGGTTACGTTCCACGCCGAGACCTGCGGTCTCGTGAGACCCGACGCGCGGTACTTCACCACCGTGGTCGAAGTGGAAGAGTGGGCAGAGGCGACGCCCTGGACCCTCGTGGCATGCGAACTGTGCGGCCCGCGGCAGGAGTTGTCGTGACCGGGCGGCTGGGAAGACACGCGTGCCTGGTGTGGTTCGGGATGATGCTGCTGGCCGCCGACGCCGGGGGCGACGTGCTGGAACAGGCGAAGGCGGCGGCGTTCGAGGCCGGAGTCCAGGCGACCCCGTCACCGCGTCAGCGGTCCTTCGAGCGGATGATGACCGGGCTCGGGCTGGCCCTCGTGGGCGGGCGGCTGGTCTGGTACCGCTTCGAGGACAAGGACTGCCGCGAGCCCGTGGGCCCGCGGTGCGGCGTGGTCTTGTGGGCCGGGGCCGCCGGCCTCGCGTCGGGCCTGCTCCTCATGACGGTCTTCGCCGACGTCCCCGCGGCGACGCCATCCGTCGGCTTCGAGCCGCGGCCTGGGGGTGGAACCATCAGGGCGGTCGTCTCCTTCTGAACGGCCCACCTGTGCCTGCTCGCCGTCTGTCGTGCTGCACTCGCGCCTTGTGCGGATACCAGTGATGGAGGCCGGGGCACGGCCGCTCGGGAGGATCGCTACGTCATGACATCAGAGTGGCGCGTGCAGGAGGCGGCGGCCATCGCCGCCAGGGTCGAGTCGTTGCGGCGCACCGCGATCAAGCTGGCCAACAGCATCCAGAGCGTTGATCTTCTGGACGCGCCGGTTGTTGTCGACGAGATCGTGGCGCAGCTCAGGCCCGTCGACGTAGAGCGGATGGCGACGGAGCTGGAGCTCGCGACCGAGCGCATCACACGGGCTGTGAAGGCCCGTACGGCGTGACGGCTTGACTCTCGACAGACGAGTCACCGTCCGCGCCAGCGTTCCGAATGGTGGGCTGCCCTACCACTTCGCCCTGGCGATTCCAGGCTCGTGAACTTTCCGATGCCCACCAGGAACTCCTGAGTGAGCGTCGACTCCATTCTTCACCCGCTCCCTGCAGCCTTCCACCGCGTCGTCGACCGCCTCGTAGATGGCAGCGAGTCGCGTTGCGGCTCCCGGGCAGCGAGCAGGTGGTCTTGTCGTTGTCGACGAGCTCGAGGGTGACCGCCGAGGGTGCGGGGGTGAAGTCGCCGGTCAGGCTCTGCGGGGACGCCGACAGCCTCACCACGGTCTCCACCGCCACGGCCGGCTGGGCGGTCACCGCCTGCTGTATCCCGTCGCCCTCGGTCATCCGTTCCCCCGTCGCCGTGAGAGCCCTCGGGCCAGTGCTCCGCCCGCTGAAGTAGGAGGATCCGGGCGCCGCGGCGTCGATCCGCGAAGGGCCGGACGAAACGGCGTTCTCGACGAGTCGGCTCCACCGAAGTCGGCGCCGAGCGGTCACCGTGACATACTGTTCGACAGGCGGAACGAGGATTCAGTCACCCCGCGAGCTCTGGCCCGCGGGACCAATCCCGAGGCCGATGGATGTCACGGCCCGTGCATCTTGCGTCATGCAGTGAGGTGTGACCATGACCGAAACCGCGCACGACGACTACCTGGTCGACGGCCGCCGGCTGCGAGCCCATCCGGCCGCCGAGTGCTTCCCCCTGATGACCGATGTCGAGCTCGAGGCGCTGGCGGCCGACATCGGGACGAACGGCTGCCGCGTGCCGGTCTCGATCTGCAATGACCTGCTACTCGACGGCCGGAACCGCGCGCTCGCGTGCGAACGGGCAGGCGTGCCGGTCCCGTGGGAGACGGTGCCGGTCGTCGACGCCCGGGACGCCTCGCTGGCCGTGACGAGCTTGAATCTCCAGCGACGGCACATGGACGACAGCCAGCGGGCGCTGGCCGCGGCGAAGCTGGCGAACCTGGGCGCGGGGCGGCCGCGGGCTGCCGACACCGCCGAACCGGCCGCGGAGGCGGACGAGACGGCCGACTCCGGCAAGGGCCGGCTCGTGAGGCCGAACGGCGAAACGGCGCCACTTGGCGCCGTTTCGCAGAAGGCCGCGGCCGAGTTGATGAAGGTATCGCGGCGTTCGACGCAGCGGGCGTCGGCCATCAAGAACGACCCGGACCTGGCGCCGGCCGTGGAACGCGGGCAGGTCACCGTCGCCGACGCCTACCAGGTCCGGGACGAGCCCGCCGAGGTCAAGCGCCGGGCGGTGGCGACCGTCGAGGCCGGCGAGGCGCCGACCCTTGCCGGGGCCGTCAAGCGCATCAAGCAGGAGGACGCGCGGGAACAAGCCATCGCCGGCGCGACGAACACCGCCCCGGCACCCGATCTGCTCGCCGTGCCGATCGGCGAGCTCGAGGCCGAGGTCGAACCGGGCAGCGTCGACATTATCGCCACGATGCCGCCGACGGCGCGGGGCGCCGTCGGGAGTGGCGCCTACGGTGACCTGGGCCGGTTCGCCGCGCACGCGCTGAGGCCGGGCGGGGTCCTCCTGGCCCGGGCCGCCTCAGCGCACCTGCCCAAGGTCCTGCAGCAACTGGCCGTCGAGGGGCTCCAGTACCGCTGGGTCGTTGCCTGCTACGAGCCGGACGGCCGGACGCGGATCAACGGCAGGAAGGTGACCACCTCCTGGCGGCCGTGGCTTGTCTACACGCGGTCCGGCGGGCAGCCGGACCGGCACTCGGCGGACTACTTCGCGGCGGCCGACGCCGAGGCGGCGAAGACGGCGACGGCGATCGAGGCGATGGTTCGGGCGTGGGCGGCGCCGGGGTGGGCCCTGTTCGACCCCTTCTGCGGCGCCGGGACGGTCCTGGTTGCCGGGCGGCGGGCCGGGCTGGACGTAGGCGGCGCCGACGCCGATCCCGGGAACGTGGCGCTGGCCAGGCAGGCTCTTGAGAACGAGGCCGAACCGGATGAGGTGGCCCACCAAGACGGCGTGACCGCGCGGCAGCCTTCGCGCTCATAGTCTCCGGGCCGGTGCCTCGCCCGAGGGCTTCGGCCGCCGCGCCGATGCCCCGGCGACGGCTTGGAGGCGGGACACCGGGGGCTACGGCTGCTGCTGTGCGATGAGCAGATCGCCTGCCACGGCGGCCATTCGGTCACCGAGCCGCACTTCCACGAGCGTGACTCGTTCACCCGAGGCCGCGACGCCCGCATCAGAGCCGCATGTTCCTCCCGGTTGGTCTTGTCGTAGTGCGCGATCATCCGCCAGGAGCGCCCAGCACCGCCACGCCACCGATACACTTCCGCCACCATCGGCCTCCAACCGGGCGCATCGCCGCGCCCGCGCCGGGGCACCCAGTGGATCTCGACGCCCAACAGGCGGATCTCTACGCCAGCAACCGCAGAATCGCGCCGACCGCCGCGACCCCCCCGACAATCCGCCAAGTCAATCGGGTCTCCATGGCGGCGATGCGCGCTTCGAGACCGGCGTTCGCGGTCCGCTGCTCGGTCCGCAGGTCGGCGATCTGGGTCGAGAGCCGCGTGTCGAGGGCGGCGATCTCCGTCCGTACCTCGGCGATCTGGGTCGAGAGCCGCGTGTCGAGGGCGGCGATCTCCGTCCGTACCCCGCTGAGGCCGGCCGTGAACTGGTCGGACGTGACCAGGTCGCCGCGCTCGGCGGCGAGACGAACCGCGTCCGTGATGGCGTCCGCCTGGGCCGGCGTGAACTCGGCCGCAGTCAACGACCGCGCGACCGCGTGCGTGTCGAGCATTGCGGTCCCAGCGTAGCACACGCGACCAGCGGGGGGAACCTGCGCTGGGGCGTTACCCGCGGCGCAGGGCGACGACCTGCCCGCGCACCTCCTTGAGGTACTCCCCCCAGTCCTCCATCAGGTGGCGGCGACGCTCGAACAGGTCCGACCGCGCGTAGGCCGCCTCGGTCTGGTTCCTCACCGCGTGGGCCAGCGCCGCCTCCACCACCTCCCGGGGGTGGTCCGTCCGCTCCGACGCCCAGTCCCGGAACGACGACCGGAAGCCATGGGGCACGGCCGCGATGCCCAAGTTCCTGACCAGCTTCGAGAGCGTCGCGGCTTCGAGCGCCTTGCCGCGGACGGTCGGGAACACCAGCGCCTCGCCGCCCGCCTCGTCCCCCGCCCCGCGAAGGTGCTCCGCCTCCCGCAGCACCTGGACCGCCCGGCCGTACAGCGGCACCCTATGCTCCCGCTTCGCCTTCATCCGCCGCCCCGGAACCGTCCACACCATCGCGACCAGATCCATCTCGCCCCAAGTCGCCAGCCGGACCTCGGCCGAGCGCGCCGCCGTCAACACGAGGAACTCGAACGCCAGCCGCGTCCCCACCCACGCATCGGCGTCCCGGACCTTGGCGACGGCGGCGGCGACCTCCCGGTGGGGAAGCGCCGGCCGGTGCTCCACTGGCGTGGGGCGTTTCGGCAGAGCCGCCGTGATCGCGTCGCCGGCCGGGTTGTCCTGCCGGTAGCCCTGGGCGATGGCCCACCGCATGACGGTGCCGATGCGCTGTCTCACCTTCCGCGCCGTGACGTGCTTGCTCGTCCAGATCGGCAGCAGCGCCGCCATGACGTCGGCCGTCGTGACCTCGTCGACGGTCTTGCCGCCGATGTGGGGGAACACGTGGTCGCGCATGCCGGCCCACCACTGCTTCGCGGTGTTGCTGCCCTCGCGCCACGCCTCGCTGTAGATGTCGAGCACCTTGCGGGCCGCGTTCTCGAAGGTCGGGACGCCCTCGGAAGCCCGGTTGCCGCCGAGGGGGTCGCCGCCCCGGCGTGCGAGCTTGCGGTTGGCGAGGGCCTTTCGCCGGGCCTGGGCGAGCGAGACCAGAGCGTAGCTGCCGAGGCCGAGTCCGCGGGACCGGCCGCGGATGACGAGGCGCTGCACCCAGCGGCGGGCGCCCGAGGGGTCGACGTGGAGATAGAGACCGTTGCCGTCCGCGTAGCGCCCGGCCTCGGCGACGTTCCGGCAGAAGGCGTCCGACAGTGCCTTGTCGGGGTGTCGGCCTCGGCGCTTGGTGGCTCGGGGCTTCCTGGGGAGTGTGCTCATGACGCTTTCGCCCTTTCTTTTGCCTGATTATCCATCCCGTTCCCAATTCGGGTGTTGGACGATAGCGAAAGCGACTGGACGGCTCAAGACGGCCGAGCGAACGAACCCCGTGTTTCAGGTTGAATCCGGCCGGATTCAGGCGGACGGGCCGCATCCCGGAGAGCGAAAGCCAACTTCCATCGCGGCAACGGAAGACGAGAGCCCGGGCTGGCAAGGGCACAAACCCGCGCGGAGGAAGACGCCGGTGCGGCGTGGCCAGTCCGGGCGCACTCGGGGGCGTTCCCCCGAGCATCGCCAGGACCGCGCCGGCGACGACACGCCCGCAGCACCGTCCGCACGACGTCGCCATCACCGACCGCGAATCCGAACGTCGCCGCGTGCAACACGCCGCCCGTAGCGTGCTGCGAGAAACGTGCCGTGTCAGGCGGCCGGAGGAGTACGCTACGAACCTCCCGGTCCTCGACGACCTGCGGAGAGCACCTCCGACGACGCTCAGCGACAGCCATGAATCGCGCGTGAGTTCCTGCCCCCAGAGCGCCTCGGTTCCTGCCCCCAGACCGGAAACGTCAGGAAATCGACGTACGCGTGCTCCGGGCCCTGACGCACTAGGGAACGAGACACATCAAGTCCAATCGTCACAGTAGCTTGAAGCGAAAGTCAGACAGCTCGACGGCCTACCCCGAAACCAATTGGAATACCCTGAGCGACCCCGGTCCGGGCCGTAAGGCTCCCTGCCCCCACAGGAACGGGGCAGCGCGTCTCACGCCCGAGCCGACCAGGTTGCTCAGAGTGCACTCTTCCGCCAAGCGGAAGCCGTTCCGGCGCGACCGCCGCGCAGGAGGTCGAGGCCGGAATGACCACCCGCGCCGTGTCCGACCGAGCCGGCCAAGCCGATCGAGACGGAGCTGCCGGACGACGGCCGGAGGCGTGTGGTCCGGAAGCCGGGCTGGAGGCATGGGCGGCGGCGGGGCTGCGCCGCCTGCGCGCCGAGCAGTGCGGGACCGATCGCGTCCTCGCACTACTGGCAGGGTCGGCATCCGCTGCTGCGGCTGATCTCGTCGAGGGTCGCCGCGACTTGGGCGCGGCCAACGGGCGTGAACACGAGCATGCACAACTCGAGAGGGAGGCAGACCGGGGATGGACGCGTTCTCATCGTCCTCTGTCTCCTGAATCGACGACCTGATCGACGAGGGCGTGGTAGAGGTCGCTCCAGCTGAGGGCGCGGTAGTGAGGCGCCGGGTCGATCCAGGCCGTGGCCTCGCGCGCGTTCGCGGGGCCGACGTTCACCACTCGCAACGCGCCGCAGTGGGTGCATTGCTCGAGCTCGGTGTGCCCCTCGCGAGCGTCGGGGTTGCCGGGATGCGCGACGGGACCACGGAACGGCCGGCGTGTGATGGTCTGGCGCTGGCCGTGGTCGCACTGCCCGATCGGCAGTCGATCCTGCTCGGCGACGACGAGGACCACGGGCTGCTCGTGGCGGTTGGTCCACGCGATGGCCGTAAAGGGCTGAACCGCCGCGAAGCCCAGGGTCGCGAGTAGGTCGTTGACCTGATCGACGGCGGGCGGATGCTTCGTGAGCTCGCGCTGCTCGATGTCCAGGTGGTACTCCGCGGGGAGGGTTCCGAGGTAGTGGGCGTCGTCCTCGTACGCGGCTTCGATCGTACGGGGGTCGAGGTCGCCGGGGTGATCGGGGATGGCGCAGACGATGACCGGGTCCGCGTCCGAGGTCTGGGTGGTTATCATTGGTCCGTGCGGCGCGTCGTCGCCGCCGACAGGCAGTCGTCGGCGACGAGACTCCAGAAGTTCCTGGCTGCGCCGTCCCTTCCTTCCCACGCGGTCTTGGTGAGGTCACCCATCAGGCCAGACCCCGCTGCCCTTCCTGCACTACGCGAGCCGCGCGGCGGCGTCACGAAACGCGGCGACAGTCGGGGAACCACGTCTGCGGGTTCGGGCGCTCGGGGTCTGGTGGTGTTGACCGCGATCCGGGCCGTCGTGAAGCTCGTGTCGGCCATGGGGGGTGCGTTCGACGGGATCAGCGACGAGTCGCCCGAACGTGGAGAGAGCTGGGCGTCGGGGTCGTTGGAACCGGCGGCGACGCTGGCGCTGTCTCCGTGGCTGGCGTGTTCGGGGCTGGCGCGTCAGCCTTCATCGGGCCGGGGCCTGTCAGGGTGCGGCGGGAGCCTGCGGGAGCACGGCGCGTTCGAGTGTTTCGAGGCGTTGCTCGACCTTGCCGAACTCGATCTCGACGTTGCGGAGCCGGGTGTTGAACTCGCGATGGTCCTCGCGCATGTCGTTGCGGAACTCGTCGATCCGGCCGTTCGTCGTGTCAAGCCGACCGTTCATTTCGTTGCGGAGCGCCTCGATCTGACCAGCCATCGTGTTCAGCTGCCCGTTGATGCCGCTTGCGACAACAGCGATGGTGCTCACGATGATCGCCGTTATTCCGATTCCGGTGCCGATGATGGACAGGCTCGTCTGGTTCATGCAACCCCACATTATCACGATTCGCTCCCGCGGTGATGGGAGCCGGCCATCGCCACGAACCTGCGCTCGGCCAAGTCGCCGCCCGGCCACCGGGCTCCGCGAGCCGGCGACGTGAACCAAGCCTCTGAGCGATACCCGCGACGACTCGGGCGGGTCTTGCCCCGGTGACGCCCGGTCCGGTCCGCGCCGCCCGCGGACGGCTGGCCCCGACCGCCGGACGCGGCGCGTCAGGCGGCACAGGAGGGGGGCGGAGGCAAGATCGACCCTTTCAGTCGGAGTGGCGTGATGTGGCACCTTCGTCCGGCGCGCACGGAGGACACCCAGGCGGCGCCTTCCGACACGGACACCTTCCCCCGCATCAGGCTGTCGACGCACGCCGAGGTGCGAGCGGCCGTGCTCGAGCTCATCGAAGGGCGGCAACACGCAACGGCGTCGTTTTCGCGCTGGGCTGCCCGGCGCCGCTGGAGCTCGAGCGTCTCCATTGGCCCGCCTCTGTGGACGGTGCCCGGCCTGTGGACGCCTGCGGGCGCCCACGAGTCCGTTGGATCCGGCGTTGCGCGCGGGCACACCGTCCACAGGGGTCGATTTTCGACCTCAAATCGAGAGTTTCTTCACTTTTTTTCGGGAGCAGAACGCGGCTCAGCACGTCAGAACGCGTCAGAAAACGTCACGCGTGTTCGCGCCCCCGTCTCATACCGTGCTACTGGGTCCATGTAGTAATAAATGATTACTATACAACAACTTACGTCCTTCCTGTGCTAGGCTCGACCGTCATGGTCCACGGCGACCCAACCACGTCGGTGCCGTCCGTCGGCGGGCCGCAACCCCAGGAGGAAGACATGACGACGAGACTGCTCACGCTCCGCGACGTGACGGCGATGACGGCGCTGTCGCGCTCGGCCGTCTACGCGCTGATGGCCGAGTCCCGGTTCCCGAAACCGATCCGGGTCGGCGCCCGCGCGGTCCGCTGGGTCGAGCAGGAAGTGGCCGACTTCATCGCCAGCCGGCCCCGCGCCGGTTCCGAGCGAGGGGCCGGCTAGCCCTACCCTTGCCCCGTAACTTTTCGCTGGACTTCATGAAGCCACCTCGCTACGGTGGCGGGCATGGAGATTCAGAGACAGGTTGGACGCAGCCTGCGGGGCGACCTCGCCCGGCTGCGCGAGGTGCTGGACGGGGCGGTAGCGCAGGGCGTTCAAGGGCTCGGGCAGGTCGCCGACCGCGTCTGTGAAGCGTTCGATTTCCGCGATGGACGCGGCCGGTGGCAGCGCGCGAGCTGCTCGGCGGCGTTGGCCGACCTCGAGGCGGCGGGCCACGTTTCTCTGCCTCGGGACCGGCCGTCCCGCGGCGGTGCGCGGGGGCCGCGTGTGTTTCCGCAGCCGGTGGCTCCTGCGGTTGACGTGCCGGCCACGGTCGGCGAGGTCCGGGACTTGGCGCTGGTGCGGGTGGAAACCGACGAGCAACGCCGAATCTGGAACACGCTGATGGCGCATGAGCACCCGCGCGGCGCCGGACCGTTTGTCGGCCCTCAACTGCGCTATCTGGTAGGCTCGGCGCATGGTTGGCTGGGCGGGGTGGGATTCGCCGCGAGTGCGCGGCGCCTGCGAGACCGCGACGCCTGGATCGGCTGGGACGACACGCGCCGACGCGCCCACCTGCACCGGGTGCTGGGCCTGTGCCGGTTGCTGGTGCGCCCCGGCGTCGCGTGCCGCAATCTGGCCTCTCACGTGTTGGGCCGGGCCGCCCGGGCGGTCGGTGACGACTGCGAGCGCCTCTACGGCTATCGGCCCTGGCTGCTGGAGACGTTCGTCGACGAGACCGCACAGACGGGGGCGAGCCTTCGGGCGGCGAACTGGGTCCGCGTGGGTGCGACCTGCGGGCGCGGGCGCCAGGACCGGACGCACGCGGCATCGGAAACGCGCAAGGGCGTGTATCTGTATGTGTTGGAGCCGGCGTGGCGCGACACCCTCCAGGCGCCCGCGCCGGGCGTGGCGTCGCTCGAGGTCGGCGACGGGCTCGACGCGGCATCCTGGGCGGACCACGAGTTCGGCGGGGCGCGGCTGGGGGACGCGCGGCTGAGCGCGCGCCTGGTGCTGAGCGCCCATCTGCTGGGCGAGTCCCCGCAGCGCGCCATGCCCGGGGCCGCGAACGGTACGAGAGCATCGGTGAAGGGACATTACCGGCTGATCGACCAGCCCGCCGAGAGCGCGGTGACGGTCGAGAACATTCTCGCCCCCCATCGCGAGCGCACGCTGCGGCGGATGCGGGCGCATGACACGGTGCTTTGCATCCAGGACGGCACCCGCCTGAACTTCACCCGGCGGAGCCGGACCGAGGGGCTGGGAGTCATCGGCTCGAATCAGACCGGCGCCGTGGCCCGCGGCCTGGATCTGCAGACGACCTTGGCGGTCAATACGGACGGCGTGGCGCTGGGCGTCCTGCGCGCCGCGTTCGACGCGCCCGAGCCCCCGGCTCCGGAGGAGAAAGGCCGGCCGAAGCCGCGCAAGGAGCGGAAGTCGTTCCGTTGGGTGGAGGGGCTGCGCGACTGCGCGGAGGCGGCCGGGCGGTTGGGTGAGGAGACCCGGGTCGTGTGCACGATGGACCGCGAGGCCGACTTCCTCGACCTGTTCGTCGAGCGCCGGGCGCACGCCCCGCAGGTCGACCTGCTGGTGCGGGCGAAGGTGGACCGCGTCCTCGGCCGGGAGAAGACGGCCGACGGGCACGTGGTCTCGCGCCGTCTGTTCGACGAGGTGCGCAACGCGCCGGCCCGCGGCGCCGCCACAGTCGAGGTGGGACGGCTGAGCGCGCGGGTGAAGGCCAGCAAACAGCCCGCCAAGGCCGGCCGGGCCAAGCGCGACGCCGAGTTGACCCTGCGCTACCAGCCGGTGACGCTGCCGTGCCCCGGCGCCGAGCCGGTGGCGCTGTTCATCGTCCATGCGCGCGAGGAACACCCCCCGCCCGCGGTCAAGCCGCTGGAGTGGTTCCTGTTGACCACGCTGCGGGTGACCAGCGTCGATGACGCGATGCGTATTCTGAGCTGGTACGCCCTGCGCTGGCGCATCGAAGAGTACTTCCGGGTCCTCAAGTCCGGCTGCAAGGTGGAGGAGTTGCAGCACCACACGGCGGAGCGTCTCGAGCGGGCCATCGCCATCAAGATGGTCGTGGGGTGGCGAATCCAGTTGATGGTCCAGCTCGGGCGCGAGACCCCCGACCTGCCGCCGGACTTGCTGTTTTCCGACAGCGAGTTGCGCGTGCTCGCGGTCTTCGCCCGCTCCCGCAACCTGCCGGCGCCGACGCCCCTTGGTGAAGCCGTCGGTCTGGTGGCCCGCCTCGGCGGCTGGCTCGGGCGCAAGCGCGACCCGCCCGGCGCGCAGCTCCTGTGGCATGGCTACACCCAGCTCGTCGCCATGACCTTCGCGTTCGAACTGCGGGACGAATTCGGATGACCTTGCACGCATTTACGAAGTCCAGCCGGCGAGATCCGGGGCAAGGGCAGGGCTAGCCTGGCTAGCCGGCTGGCCGCTTGGCTGAGACGACCTGCCCGACCGTCTGCCCGGTGCCGACGGTCGGGCCTGGGCGGGGCGGCGGGCACGCGGCCGCCACAGATGACTCCTACTCCGTGCGCAGCGCGACCAGCGGGTCCACCCGGCTCGCGCGCCGCGCCGGGGAACCACGCGGCGGCCGCGGCCATCGCAAGCAGCAAGAGCGACACCCCGTCCAGCGTCGCGGCGTCGAACGGGGCCACGTCGAAGAGCACGCCGGTGAGGGTCTGCGAGAACAGCAGCGACGCGAGCAGGCCGGCCGCGACGCCGCGCCCGGGAGGCCGACGGCGCCGAGCGTCTCGAAGAACCCCTCCGTGGCCCGCCACCCGTGGAGCTCCTCGGAGGTGTCGGTCCCCGTGAGGTCGACCGACCACGGTTCGAGGGCTGCGATGTGTTCTGAACCCGTTCCCGACAGTCCAGAACCTCAATAAACCCCGGTTTTGTTGGGGAAAACGCGGTCCCACAGAGGACTTCCGGGGACCGAAAAGGACTCTCGGGGACAGAAACGGCTGGCAGTACTTCGCGCGAGTTCGTGGGCCATGATCCAGGCCAGAACCCTCCATCCCCGTCCCGTGCCAGTGCGAGTTGGGATGGCGCGGCTTCACGTTCACGTATCGGCTCATGCCTGCCCGTTCGGTCGAGGTTGTCGCGCCCACGCCTGTTCCATGCATCGTGGTTCTGCTCCGCGCGCATTGTCTCCCGCCGACCGGCTCGACACACGGCGCTGGTCCACCCCAAGGTGCTGCGCCGCCCGCCTGCGGGATCGGAACGGAACCCTCCCCCCCGTTGCCGCGGAAGGCGACCGCGGCGCCTCCGGCCGAGGGCATATGGGGGCAGACCAGATGATGCCAACGTTCCGGAGCACCACGGCCGTGGACGCCGCCGCTCCCCATGGACGCAGCGTGCGTCCACAGGAGCCTGGAAGCCGCAAACACCGCAGTTTCCCACAGCACCCACCGCCATCATCATCCTCTCATCACGATCTCGACACAAGATCCGCGGCGGGCGACGATCCTGAAGATGCTGGTCGAGGGGTCGTCGCTCCGCTCCATCTCTCGCGTCACCGATACCGCCGTCAACACCATCGTCAAGCTCCAGGCCGACGCCGGCCGGGCATGCGTCACGTTCCATGATGAGCATGTCCGCGACGTGGCGTCGAGGCGCATCCAGGTTGATGAGGCGTGGGCGTTCGTCTACGCGAAGCAGAAGAACGTCCCGCTGGCGAAGGCCGCACCGGCCGACCACGCGGGCGATGCGTGGACGTGGACCGCGCTGGACGCCGACTCCAAGCTGATCGTCTCGTGGCACGTCGGTCCTCGGGACGCCGGCTCCGCCTACATGTTTCCTGGACGACCTCTCCGAGCGGCTGCGGGGCCGCGTGCAGCTCACATCGGACGGGCTCGGCGTCTACATCAACGCGGTCGAGGACGTGTTCGGCGCGGACGTGGACTTCGGCCGGCTCGTGAAGGTCTACAGCCAGCCGGGCGAGTCCGAACAGCGGCGGTACTCGCCGGCCCACTGCAAGGCCGCGCACCGCGTCCCGGTCAGCGGCGAGCCCGACACTGACTTCTTCAGCACGTCCTACGTCGAGCGTCAGAACCTCAACATGCGGATGAGCCTGCGCCGGTTCACCCGCCTGGCCAACGCCTCGATTTATCGCTGGATGCTGATCCAAACGGTGGTAACCATCGACTTGATCCAAATACCACGTCCAGTGCGACCCTGATATCACGCCCCTGAACGTTAAGTTGCTGAAAAATAGGCCCTTAACACACGACCACCACACAGTTTGGATCACGGCCCAGATGGTAGACAACACCTGAGCGACCCCGCTACGTACTACTCTTTCTGATCCAGAGCGTGAAACCAAGGTGTCACTTCTGGATCAGCACTGCGGGGTCGCTCAGGCTGGACTTGTCCGCTCCGCGGAAGTGTGGAGAACGTGGTTGACCCGGACGACCGGCATCAGGTCGAGGCGCTCATGGTGCGCTGACGCCACAACGTCCCGGGGCACAAGTGGAAGCGTCTCGCGATGCGCATGGGCCGGAACGGCGGCCGCCCTGCGCGTTTTGATCTCGCTCCCTTCGGTTCCACGGGGAGGGGCCTTCCCGCGGGGGCGGCGTGGCGAGGAGCGGTCCATGCCGCCCGCGTGCTACCGGCCCGGTGAGAGCACGCCGATCCGGCCGCCGACGAGGAAGCGCCGGCCGTAGGCTGACTGGCTCAGCGAGCCGAACCACGCCAGCAGCCCGCCGCGAGGCAGCCGCATGCCATACTCGCCCCGCGCGTCCAGGGCCCACGCATCGCCCGTCGGCTCCGACAGGTAGCGCTGGTAGACCTGTTCCTGCCACAGCGTGCCGCCGGCGGTGGCCGCGTCGCCCCAGCGCGGCGACACCGACAGCGACAGACCCTCCCGGTCCCGGTCGCCCCCGGAGATCGTCACCCCCACGCCCCGCTCGCGGTAGCCCGCCGCCGAGTGCAGCACGAGCAGGCGGCCCTGCGCGTCCACCCGCAGCCAGCCGTGCGCGAGCCGCATCCCGCCCGCCACCTCGACGCCGACCCCCGTCTGGCCCGCGCCGCCGTCGCGCCGCAGGTGCAGCTCGCCGAACGGCAGGAGCGACAGGTCGTCGTCCCAGCGCAGCAGCCGCGACGCTTCCGCCCCCGCCCGCATCTGGTGGACCGCCGCCGCCTGCCCGTCCACACTCTCTTCGCCCGTGTCGGTTCGAAGTTGCGCCCAGGCCGCGTCGGCCATCACCACGAAGTCGACGCCGCGCACTGGGTCGAGCTCCTGCCGCATCTCGGCAAGCCCCAGCCGCAGGCCCAGGTCGCCGGTCCCCACGCGGCCCGACTCCTGCCTGTTCTCGGCCGAGCCCCAGCCACCGCCCGCCGCCGCCCAAACCGAGTTCCGCCTGTAGGACCACTGCGCGTAGGGATAGACTGTCGTCAGCTTCGTCGACAGCGCACCGCGCGCCGAGCCGGCGCGCCAGTCTCCCCCGCCGGTGCTGCGCGAGACCGCCACCCCTGCCAGCCAGTGTTCCGACAGCGTCGTGTCCACCCCCACGTAGCCCGTCCGCACGTCGCCCTCGTAACCCGCCGCCGACGGCGACCCCGCGAACGTCTGGACGTCAGCCTGCCCCCACACCTGCCAGCGTTCGCCCAGACCCGTCTCGCCGGCCGTCTCCTCCTCGCCGCCGCCCAGCGCCAACTGGAACGCCGAGCCCGCAAGCGGGTCCATCCCCACCCCGAAACCGCCGAAGGCGTCGGAGCCGCCCGCACCCACGCCCGGCGCGAAGCTGGCCGCGCCCAGCCCGCCCGGCGCGAAGCCGCTCAGGCCCACGCCCGGCGCGAAGCCGCCCGCACCCAAGCCGCCGGGGCCGGGCGGCATCGCGGTGGGCCCGCCTCCCATACCCGCCACGTGGTGGACGGCCCCATGCCCCGGGTCGGGCCCGGCGAGCCCGCCGCCGTAGCCGCCTGCGCCCACCGCCCAGCCCGCCAGCAACTGCGCCGCCGCCGACTGCGCCGATACCTTGTCCAGAGACGCCGAACGGCCGAGTACCGTCAGCCGCGAGCCGTCGTCCGACGCCGCCACATGCCGCGCCAGCGTCATCCGCACACTCGCCAGGTGGGACCGCGCCATCGCGGCCAGGGTGTCCCCCAACACGGCCCGCACCATCTGGTCGCTCACCCCCACCTTGAACACTTGCGCCGCCGTCGCCCCGTCCGGGTCCGCCGCCGTCACCGTCACCACGGCCGACCCCTTCGCCACCGGCGTCAGCGTCACCAGCGCCCCCGCCACCGCCACCGCCACCACGTCCGCGTCCGACGACGACGCGCGGTACGTCAGCGCGTGCCCGTCGATGTCCTCGAAGTAGGCCGACGCGTCCACGGTCGATGCGCTCCCGGCCTCGTCGAGGGTCTGGTCCGAAATCACACCCGACATCGTCGGCGCGTCGTTCTGCTGCACGACCGTCACCGACACGGTCGCCGTCGCCGTCGCGCCGTGCAGGTCCGCCGCCACGTAGGTGAACCGGTCCGGTCCGTGGTAGTCCGCCGCCGGCTTGTAGACCACCCCGCCCGCTCCGCCCGATACCGCTCGCGCCGTCCCGTGCGCCGGCGCCAAGACCGACTCCACCCGCAGCGGGTCGCCGTTCGGGTCCATGTCGTTGGACAACACGTCGATCACCACCTGGCCGTCCTCGATCGTCACGGCCACGTCGTCCACCGCGACCGGCGGCGAGTTCGTGTTCACCACATCGACCACCACCCGCGCCAGCGCCGCCGCACCGTGCGGGTCGCGGGCGTGCACCGTCAACTCGTACCGGTTCGGCGGCGTCTCGTAGTCCTCGCCCGCCCCCACGTAGGTCACCGCGCCGTCCCGCGCCCCCACCGCGAAGCGCCCTCCGCCGCCCGACACCAGCGAGTATGTCACCTCGTCGCCGTCCGGGTCCCTCGCCTCGACGGTTCCCAGCGCCACCGGCCGGCGGCGGCCGTCCTCGTTCTCCCGGAGCGCGAAGCGGTAGGTCGGCGCGTCGAACATCGGCGGTGCGTTCCCGACCTCGACGGCGCACTCGGCCGAAGCCGTGGCGCTCCATCCGTCGGTGACCGTCACCCGGAACGTGACCCGCCCCGTCGCGGCGGGCGCCCGCCACCGCGCGGTCGCCTGGTTCGTCGGGCCCGTGAAGCGCCCCCCCGACGCCCTCCAGGCATATTCCAGTCCGTCGCCGTCCGGGTCCGACGCCGATGCCACCAACTGCAACTCGTCGCCCGGGCCCACCTTGCCCGTGCCGCACGACACCGAAACCGTCGGCGAACGGTTCGTCGATGGCGTGTCGTCATCCGCAATCGTCACCAGCACGGCGTTCGGGTCGCCGCGCGTCACCGACGACGGCAGGTTGCCGAGCGCCACGGTGAATGTCTCGTCGTCCCGGTCGGCATCGTGGTTCGCCGCTATACTGCCGGCGCCGGTGGTCGAGCCGGCGGTGATGGTGATGGACGGCAGCGCGCCGTAGTCGCCCGCCTCGGCGGTGACCGGCGTCAGCGTCAGCGGGATGGTCACCGCATCTGGCAGGACGGCCGAGAGTTGCGCCGTCACCGTCACCGACGAGCCCTCGGCGATCGGATTCGGCGCCGCCGACAGCGACACCGTCGTGCCCGCGCCGCCAACGCCGTCGTCGTCCGTGATCGTCACCACCACCGCGCTCGGGCGGCCTGGCGCCACCGAAGAGGGCAGGTCGCCGAGCTGCACGAGGAACGTCTCGTCGTCCTCGTCGGCATCGTGGTTCGCCGCTATCGTGCCGGTGCCGGTGGTCGAGCCGGGGGTGATGGTGATGGACGACAACGCGCCGTAATCGCCCGCTTCGGCGGTGACCGCCGTCAGCGTCAGCGGGATAATCACCGCGTCGGGCAGGACGGCGGAGAGCCGCGCCGTCACCGTCACCGATGAGCCCTCCGTCACCGGATTGGGCATGGCCGACAGCGACACCGTCGTGCCCGCGCCATCAACGCCGTCGTCGTCCGTGATCGTCACCTGCACCGCGGGTGGGTTTCCGGGCGTCACCGAGGACGGCAGATTGCCCAGCATCACCCAGAAGTCCTCGTCGTCCTGGTCGGCATCGTGGTTCGCCGCTATCGTGCCGGTGCCGGTGGTCGAGCCGGCGGGGATGGTGATGGACGACAACGCGCCGTAGTCGCCCGCCTCGGCGGCGCCCGCCGTCAGCGTCAGCGGAATGGTCACATTTCTCGACAGGGCGGCGGATAGCCGCGCCGTCACCGTCACCGACGAGCCCTCGGTGACCGGGTTCGGCGCGGCCGACAGCGACACCGTTGTGCCGGCGCCACCACCGCCGTCGCCGTCCGTGATCGTCACCACCACCGCGCTCGGGCTGCCTGGCGCCACCGAAGAGGGCAGCAGGTTGCCGAGCTGCACGAGGAACGTCTCGTCGTCCTGGTCGGCGTCATCGTTCGTCGCTATCGTGCCGGTGCCGGTAGTCGAGCCGGCGGTGATGGTGATGGACGACAACGCGCCGTAGTCGCCCGCCTCGGCGGCGCCCGCCGTCAGCGTCAGCGGGATGGTCACATTTCTCGACAGGGCGGCGGATAGCCGTGCCGTCACCGTCACCGACGAGCCCTCGGTGACCGGGTTCGGCGCGGCCGACAGCGACACCGTGGGCGTCGTCGGCGTGCCGTCGTCGTCGTCCGTGATCGTCACCACCACCGCGCTCGGGGTGCCTCGCTCCACCGAGGAAGGCAGGTTGCCGAGCGCCACGACGAACGTCTCGTCGTCCTGGTCGGCGTCATCGTTCGTCGCTATCGTGCCGGTGCCGGTGGTCGAGCCGGCGGTGATGGTGATGGACGGCGGCGCGCCGTAGTCGCCCGCCTCGGCCGAATCCGCCGTCAGCGTCAGCGGGATGGCCACATCGCTCGACAGGGCGGCGGATAGCCGTGCCGTCACCGTCACCGACGAGCCTTCGGTGACCGGGTTCGGCGCGGCCGACAGCGACACCGAGGGCGATGGGCCGTCGTCGTCCGCGATCGTCACCACCACCGCGCTCGGGGTACCTCGCTCCACCGAGGAAGGCAGGTTGCCAAGCGCCACGACGAACGTCTCGTCGTCCTCGTCGGCGTCATCGTTCGTCGCTATCGTGCCGGTGCCGGTGGTCGAGCCGGCGGTGATGGTGATGGACGGCGGCGCGCCGTAGTCGTCGGTTTCGGCAGTGTCCGCCGTCAGCGTCAGCGGGATGGCCACATCGCTCGACAGGGCGGCGGATAGTCGTGCCGTCACCGTCACCGGCGAGCCCTCGGTGACCGGGTTCGGCGCGGCCGACAGCGACACCGAGGGCGATGGGCCGTCGTCATCCGCGATCGTCACCACCACCGCGCTCGGGGTGCCTCGCTCCACCGAGGAAGGCAGGTTGCCAAGCGCCACGACGAACGTCTCGTCGTCCTCGTCGGCGTCATCGTTCGTCGCTATCGTGCCGGCGCCGGTGGTCGAGCCGGCGGTGATGGTGATGGACGGCGGCGCGCCGTAGTCGCCCGCCTCGGCCGAATCCGCCGTCAGCGCAGCGGCCGATGCGCCTCGGCCGAATCCGCCGTCAGCGTCAGCGGGATGGCCACATCGCTCGACAGGGCGGCGGATAGCCGTGCCGTCACCGTCACCGACGAGCCTTCGGTGACCGGGTTCGGCGCGGCCGACAGCGACACACTAGGGGCCGGGGCGTCGCCGTCCGTGATCGTCACTTGCACAGAGTTCGTTGCACCTGCCAACACCGAAGACGGCAGGCTGCCGAGGGCTACGGTGAACGTCTCGTCGTCCTGGTCGGCGTCGTCGGTCGTCGTTATCGTACCCGTGCCGCTGGTGAGACCGGAGTCGATGGTGATGGACGCCAAGGCGCCGTAGTCGCCGGTCTCGGCGGTACCCGCCGTCAGCGTCAGCGGGATGATCACCCGGTCCCGCACCGGGATATTGGTTCGCGCCCTCACCTCCACCGTCGAGCCCTCGGTGACCGGGTTCGGTCGAACCGACAGCGACACTACTGGCACGAAAGTCCACGTACAACTCGTAGTGACGTCGGGGTCGTCCTTCAGTCTGAATTGGTACCCTCTCAAGCTGGGGTAGAGCCGCAGCACATCGTCGAGGAAGGTGTCATGCGAGTGAGGCGAGGAGAAGCCGTCCGTCTGGATTTTCGGGCCATCGCTCCATGGGTTCGGGCGAGATGAGCTGTCGACCCGGCGGTACTCCACCTGGACCGCCAGAACCGGAGCGGGCGTGAGCCTGAAAGTCCACTCCGGCCTCACGGAGAGGTCGGCAACCCTGGCGCCGCACGTCGGCACGGCGTTCGTGACGGACAGCACGGGCGACTGCGCCGCGGCCTGCACTGCGGCTAGGCAATGCGCCGCGAGGAAACAGATCGCGATGCGGATGACGGTCGCGGGGCGGATGGCCGGTTCGGCCGCCGGTTGGCGGCGTCCATCCACGGGTCGCGCTACTAGTAGCAGAAGGGAAAAGCGGGCCGGCAACTCGATGGCGAGGTGATCGAGGTCCTTCAACCGCGACGGCGCGTCGATCGACCGAGCGAGCCGGGTCTCGAGCCGGCCGCGGAGCAAGTCGAAGCCGGGGCGCCTGCTTCCGCCGAGGCGCCTTCGAGCTCCCGCCTCCGCCACTTTCACAGATATCATGTCTCGGGGTATCGGCGGCAACGCCCCGAAACTTCACACCACATCACGGATTTTCTCGATTCGACTCGCACCGCAAGGACAAGCTGACCTGCAAGCGCGCGGCTGCGGCCGGCGGGTCGGTGGACACCTCCGAGGAAATGGCCAAGTCGATGTTGGTCATGTGCGGACGGCCTGCAGCACCCTGGACGTGGCGGCGGCGACCTGCGACGGTGCGGCCGTAAGAGCGCGGCCGAGGTCGTGAAGCCGGCGTCCTGATGGTGGCTCGGCAGGGCGAGGCACGCGTGGTACAGACAGACACGTCGGCCTACATGTGGCCCGTCGGCGCAGTACCCTGGCGCGATTTCCTGAGAACACGAATGCGCATGGGTAGATTGACTCCGTTGGGCGTCTACATAATTTCACTTGCCAGTGACCCGATCCATGGTAGCCATCGACTTGACCCAACTACCACGTCCAGCGCGACCCTGATTTCACGCTCCCTACATCTCAAACTACTGACAGATAGTCATTTAACCCAAGATGACCCACAGGTTTGGGTCACGACCCGTACGAAGGACCCACACCTGAGCGACCCCGCTACGTACTACTTTTTCTGACCCAGAGCGTGAAACCAAGGTGTCACTCCTGGGTCAGCACCGCGGGGTCGCTCAGGCTGGACTCGTCCGCTCCGCGGAAGTTGAGAATGTGGTAATGCCCCGACAACGGTCCGGGGCCCGGTACCGAGGCGTCCACCGACACCGCACCGCCTTGACGGCGGACGACCGGCGCCAGGTCGAGGAGCTCATGGTGCGCTGGGCGGCACAACGTCGCGGCGCGCGAGTGGAACGTCTCGCGAGGCGTATGGGCCGGACAGCGGTGACGGCCCGGATCAGCTCGCCCTCGGCCAGCGCCGCGAAGATGCCGAACACGAGGCGGCCGCATATCCCCCTTGCACAGGGGCGGCAGCTGTCGAGGCCAGCCGGATCGTCGCGGACACCGGCGAGGTCGTGGCAGACGTCGACCTCATCGACGCCAGCCGTCTCCAGGACATCGCGCTGCCGGTCCAGCCACTGCGAGCCGTCGGTCTTCGAGACGACGCGGGTGCAGGTCAAGACGCCGCGGCCCGCGTGCGGGTCTGCCAGCCCGCTGCTTCGGGGGCGTGCCGCCTCATCCTCCCGCTGATTCACGCCGTGCCAGGTCGGGAGGTTGGCTTGCACGCACAGTCGTCCCATCCGCCCCCGCAGCGGGTCAAGGGCGACCCGCTCCGAACGCCGGCAGCCGCCGGCGGGGCGGACGCCGCCCACGGCCGGACCTGGAACGGCGGTCCGGCCTCAATCCCGTGGCCGTGAAGAGCGACGGCCCCGGGATGGGCGGCGATCCCCTGCCCTTGCGACGGCGCACCCGGCCGGCCTGAAGAACGGGCCGGCCAGACGGGTGCGCCTCTCGCAGATTCCGGCGTCAAGGACGGCGACCGCGAGGGCGGTCGCCGCCGCTGAACGCCCGGGGCGACGAATCTCCGCTTTCCACCTTGCCGGCGCCGGCAAAGAACGCGGCTTCGCCGCAGGCCGGCACTTCCTCGCCACCACCACCGCCGTGCCCGACGAGAGAACCGCTCTCTCAGGCCGGCCGGCCTGAACGCCGGCGCCGAAAACCATCGGCTGGTCGATTAGCCGCCCCGGGCAGCGGTCCCCTGCGGGGCTCCCTGACTCCGGAATCGCGGGCAGGGGTCCTCCGGCGCGACGTGTGCGCCCGAGCGCGGGTCGGCATGAGGCCGGACGCGACTCGCCGCAGGAGGAGTGAACGATGGCCAGCACCCGCGTCCGCAGCCCGAGGAGGAACCGGTTCCGCGACGGCGACGGGTCCGTCGAACGGCCGAGCCGACAGGGGAATCTGTTTCCCGAGGACCGGCCGATACGAGTCGGCTCCGAGATCGTCGTCCGCTCGATCGACAGCGGCGGCTCGACCATCCGCGCTCTGCGGGTGACGACGAGCTTGCGCCTGCAGGGCTCGGCGCTGGCCGCGGCGCTCGCGAGCCCGGCCGTGAGCTCGGCCCTCGCCGACGTGTCGTATCGCACCGGCGCCGGCCACACGACGGGGCTATCCGTCGTCTACCAGCAGGTCGAGCCGCTGACGACGGTCGTCCGCGAGTCGGCCGTGAGCGCCGGGCAGGAGTTCGAGGTCGCGTGGCGAGGCGCCGACGGCCTCCTCGACCAGATGCCGGACCCCGAGCCCATCGACGGCAGTCCGACGCGCGCCGCCGTCGACTGGCACGAGGTGGCGAAGCGCGCTCCCGACATCGACGACGAGCGCTCGATGCCGGCCCTCGCCGACCGGAAGGTTCTGCGCCGGCGCGGCCGCGTGACGGTGAGGCGCGGGTTCCTGCGCCCACCGATGTCGGCCGAGGCCGTCGCGCGCATGGTCGAGCTTCGCGCCCAGGGCCTCGGCTTCAAGCGTATCGCGCGGGCGGTCGGCTGCGCGCCCATCACCGTGTCCCGCTACCTGCGCAGCTTCGAGGAGGCGAGCCGTTGACCGGGTAGTGTTCCGAACGGTGTCACGCTCCGGCATCGCGCCGGGGCGTGACTCGTCGGCTCGTCCGAACGCTTGCCCGGCGGAACGACGAGCTAACCTTGCGAGGTGGCGCGATGACTGGTCAGCGTCCGGGCCGGCGCGGCCCGAGGCCGCGCGTCTTCACGAAGCTGTAAAGCGCCGTGCGCGACACGCCCGTGAGCTTCGCGATGGCGATCTTGGAGACGCCCATCTCGAGGAAGCGCCGGATGTCGTCCTCGCGGCCGTCGAGGCGCGAGACGCCCAGCGAGCCCTTCGGGCGGCCGAGCTTCCGGCCCAAGGCGTCCAGGGTCTTCAGCATCGGGAAGCGGGCGCCCTGGATGCGGCGGCCCGCGTCTGACGCTGGCGGACTGCCTGCTCGCGAACTCGGACTCGGCAGCACCGCCTTGGTATCGCCGGCCGAGGCGCGGGAGAGGGCACTATCGAACCGCAGGCTCGCTCGTGAGGGCGGCGACCCCCTGGCCGACCCTGGCCGAGAAGCGCCGCGCCGAGGAGTGGTACTCTGACGGCTCGTCGCCCCGGCCTGAACAGGCCTGAACAGGGGGTCAACGGGCATAAGGCACCGTCCACACCTCCGGGACCGCCGGAGCCGGCATCACGGAAAGAGCCCGACCCGACATGGGGAACGACAGGATTCCAAGGATCGACATCCGCACGCCGAAGACGCTCCAGCAGTTGGCGCGCATCCTGAACCTCGATATCGGCGAAGTCTCCAAGCTGGCCGAAGGCGTACTGAAGATCGACCGCAAGAGGGCGCGGGACCGCAAGCTCATGCTGTCCATCGAGCAGTGCGAGCAGTTGACCGGCACGATACTGCGGGCGGCGACGGAGGCTGTCGGCGCGACTCCCAACGGACCGGCGGGGCCGGCGTCCGGCCGGAAACCCAGAGCCCAACCGCTCGACCACGACGGGCGGATGGTGTTCCGCAAGGACTCGCCCGCCAACGGAGTCGACCTGACATACCCCAGGATGCGCCACCCGCTCCAGGTGCACCCGGACATCTCGGAACGACTGAGGGGCTGGACCCACCTCTACAGGCGGCTGGGCATCGTGCTCCAGCACCTCGCCGCGCATGGCCGGTCGACCGTCGTCAAGGGCTGTGCGAACGAGAACAGGGGGTGGCGCCGGTCCCCGCTGGGCGGCAACAACGGCATGCAGTACTACCTGTGGTGGACGCCGGCCTCGAGCCCGCGCGCCCAGCGCCTCGACCTGCCGGAGAACGCCATCGTCGTTCGGGACGTGAGACATCACGATGACCACACCCCGCTCGCGACCGGCCCCCTCGGCGACTATCTGCACCTGGCGACATCGGACGAGCTGATCGAGGATATCGCCGGTTCCCCCTGGACGAGGGAGCAGATCGACTTCGTCGACGACCAGACTCCGGTCCGCGTGATCATCGGACGCCCGGGGTCCGGGAAGACCACGGTCCTCTGGAAGGCGGTCGAGGCCCGGACCGACGAGCGGGTGCTGTACCTCACGTGGTCGAGCGCTCTCACGCGTCACGCCGAGGAACGGTTCAGGTCCTTCGCTCCCGTCGGGGTCGACATCGTCGCCCGGGACTTCACGACCTTTCTGGGCGAGTTCCGGCGGGCCGACGTGCCGAGGCAGACGCTCGGCGAGAGCCGGAAGAAGTTCCGGAACGCGCTGACGAGACTCGGCCGGGACGCCGGCCCGTGGGCGAGGCGCCCGCACGCGCTTCACGCCGAGCTGCGCGGCTTCTTCTTCGGCCGGGCCGCGCCCGGCAACACACGAGCCGCGGGCGACGGCGCCATCGCCCGTCTCCACGACGACGCGTACGCCGAGCTGCGGGGCGATTACGAGGGCGTGGGCGAGAAGGCCGCCAAGGCCCTCCTGAGAGTGACCCAGCCACTCCTGCGGGACCGGGACCGGCTGACGGGCATCTTCCCGGAGCTCGCCGCCGCCACCGAGGCCGTCGAGCGGCTGCGCCAGGACCGGATCCCGGCGGGATTCGAGAGCTTCGACCGCATCGTGGTCGACGAGGTTCAGGACCTCACACTTCTCGAGACCGCGGTCGTGGTGGAGCTGTGCCGGGCAATCGGACGAGCCCGCGGCTGCTCTCCCTGGCTGTTGATGGCGGGCGACGCCGGACAGACCGTGAGGCCCACGAGCTTCGAATGGGCGCCGTTGAACGACCTGCTGAGCAGGCGCATGCGGCGACCGGCCGAGTTCCACCTCGAAGAGCACCTCCGTTGCCCGAGCCGCATCGCGGAGGTCGTGGAGCGGGCGTCCGACCACTACACCGTCGTCGAGAAGGAGGCCCGTCCGACCAAGCAGCATCGACAGAAGAGCGCCGAGCATGTCGACGCGCAACTGATCCACGTCCACGTGCCCGAAGCCGCCGAGGCGGTGCGGCTCCTCAAGGGGCTCGACGAGACCGACGATGTCGCGGTCCTCTCCCCAAGGGACGACGCTCCCCCGTGGGTGCCCGTGGAACTCCGACCGATGGTGCTCACGCCGGAGGAGGCCAAGGGCCTCGAGTACCAGTCGGTGTGCGTGCTCGATCCGGGCCCGGTGCTCTCGAGCCTCTCGCCCGGGAACCGGGCGTACGGGGTGGACGCAGAGCTCGATCAGCCCGCCACCCGTACGGCGATCGACCACCTGCGGGTCACGCTGAGCCGCGCGACGGAGACGCTGGTGTTCATCGACGTCATGGGAAGCGAGGCCGACCTGCACCTGAGCGGGGCCCTGCTCGGAGACCCGGCGCCGTACAGCCCCGACGACCTGCTCGACCACCTGTCGCACGCCGACGCGTCCCCCGAAGAGCGCGTGCTCGCCCGGACGAGCGACGCGCGGGGACTGATTGACGCCGCGCCGCACCGGGCATGGCAGAGAGCCTGCCAGGCGGTCCGCCTGCTCGGCGACCAGGCGCTGCCGAACGGCGTGGCCGATCAGGCGGTTCGGAACGACGCCCGCCGCACGCTGCTCGAGACGGCGGCACGCCTCATGGTGGACGGAGTTCCGGAAGGCGTCCAGCGAAACGAGATCACGCACATGGGCTACCAGGCCATCGCGGGGCTCGAACCGGGACCGCTCACCCCAGGCGGAACCGGTGAGAAGCAGGGCGAACGTCCGCACCAACCGACGCTGAGCGGACTGGAGCCCGGAGAAGCAGCCGAACCGCGCGGAAGGGAACCGCCGCAGCCGGGGGCGCTCACCCACATGTTGCGGAAGCAGCACCGCCAGGCACTCGAGGAACTCGATTACTGGACCGCGAACCGGGACGAGTTCCCGCCGTTCGCACTGCTCGAAGCCGTCCGGCGGCTGAGGACGCTCGAGACCGACGGCGGGAGCTGGCTGCAGCCGGCGCTGCTCTCAGCCGCTCAGACCCTCAGGGACGGGCTGACGGCCGGCACCGCCGACCCCGACGCCGCGCTGCTTTTCGCCAAACCCGATCCCGGCCTCGTCGAGACGTGGCTCCGGATCACCGGCTACGCCGGAGACGTTCAGGCGCGGGCCAAGGCCCTGACCGCCAAGGCGTTCGACACCGTTCTCTCGAGCGGCGGCCACGACGAACCCGCCGCCGAGCGGCGGTCGCGACTGAGAGACGCCGAGTCCCTGCTGGACAAGATCCGGCCCGACCCCGTACGGCTCGGCCGCCTCCGGGAGGCCCAGGAACGCCCGTGGGAGGCGGCCGAGGCCTACGAACACGCGAACCGGCCCAAGGACGTGCTGCGCGTGCTCCGGAACGCCGGCGCGTGGGAGCGGGCGGTCGAACTCGCGGAAGGAGAGATCCGGGCCGACCTCGAATGGCTGCTCAAGCTGAAGGCCCTGGTCGCCGAGAGACCTCCCAGGCAGAACCGCCGACTCCGGAACGGTGAGCGCGACCGGCTCGAGAAGCTCCTCGACGAGATCCAGAAGAGACCGCCCCGGAAGACCGCCGCAACCGCGACCTGAACCGCGCCGCGTTGACATCCCCACCGCAGGACCACTACCCTCCGTCGCCATGAATGCCATAGCACAGGCCATTGCCGACCGCCAAAGCGAGATCGACCGCCTCCAGATGGAGATCAAGGCGCTGACCGACGCCGAGCGCATCCTTGGAGCGTCCGTCGCACCATCGTCTCCGTCCAGGTCGCGCCGCTCTTCGCGCGGCTCTTTCTCGACCAGCAAGGCGACCGCCGCCGCCAAGAGCAAGCCCGAGGTCAAGCCCGAGAGGAAGCGCCGGCCGATGACGGCGGCGGAGAAGAAGGCCGTGTCGGAACGCATGACCGCCTACTGGGCCGAAAGGAGGAAGCAGGCCGCCAAGAAGTAGTTCCCGAGCGCTACGGCGGGCGGTGGCTCGACGGGACTTGACACTCGGCCATCCTGGCATCCTGCCCATCGTGGGCATCCTGTTCACGGGTTCACAGGGAGCTCACAGGCTTCACAGTTCACAGCCGTGTGACGCCCTGTATGTCTTGACGCCACAAGGCGGGTTTCGGAGAATCGGTCTCGTCACGATGGGTTCGCGCCAGCAGCCGCCGAGTCCCAGGTTGGAGGACGCAGCCCAGTGCCCCCTCCTGGAACGCGATCTCGAACAATGGGTCCGCTGCTGCACCTGCCGGTTCCTGCCGGTCGCCCGCCGCGTGGCGGGCGACGACGACGTGGCGCATGACGCGCTGCAGGAGAGCTGGGTCATCGTGCTGGAGAAGCTCCACCAGTACCGGGGCGGAGTTCCCGCGTGCGGGTGGGTCGGGGCGATCGTGCGCCATGAAGCGCTGCACGGCGCGACCGCGCGGCGGCGAGAGTCGTCGCTCGACGCGGTCGGCGGCGGGGCGGGCCCGAGGGCGGAGCAGACGGAACGGGCCGGGGCGGTTTGGGAGTCTCCCGAGGTTTCGGCGTATGCCCGCGAGTTGACCCGCCTGCTGCTGGAGGTGATTGACGAGCTGCCGCCGACGTTCCGCGAGGTGGTGCGCTTGCGGGACCTGGACGCCCGTCCGCCCGAAGAGGTCGCCCGCCGGTTGCACATCTCCACGCGGAACGTGGCGGTTCGGCTGCATCGAGCCCACAAGCTGCTTCGTCCGCGCCTGCTGCGTCGCATCGCCGGCGCCGAAGCCAGCCGGTCCACCCCCAAAAAACTGTAATCTGACCCCTCCCCGAACTCTCTTACAGAGTGAACCCCCGACAACCCGAAGACCGGGCTGCCGGGATCTGCCGGAAAGGGGGAGCGGGATGAGGACGAGCAGCACGGGGTACAGCGGAACGGGATGGGTGGTACGGTTCGTCACCGGCCTCGCATTGGCCGGGTCCATGAGCAGCCAACGATTCGTTCTTCTGTTCAGCATCGTTCTGGCTGTCGCCCTGACCGTCGGGCTGGCCGGCGGGATCGTCGAGGCGAAGGACGTCGAACGGTTCATCAAGGTGACCGACCCCGACGGCGAGCCGGTGACCGACCTTGGTCCGGGCGACTTCACCATCGAGCACGACGGCGAACGGGTCGACGTCACGCGCGTCGAGCTCGTCGACCAGCCGTTGCGGGTGGCCCTGATCGTCGACGACGCGGACGGCGCGCTGCCGTTCTTCCGGTATTTCCGCGTCTACCTCCCGAGGTTCGTGCAGGCCCTGCCCGAGGGCAGCGAGATCGGGCTGGTGCTGCTGTCGGGCCGGCCGCGCATGGTGGTGGACTTCACCGACGACCACGGTGCCGTGCTCGATGAGCTTGCGCGGTTCTTCGTGCAAGAGGATTACGCCGCGGGGTTCTTCGCCGGCCTGGAAGAGACAGTGGATCGCTGGGACGACGATCTGCGGTGGCCGGTGCTCGCGGTGGTCACCACGGACGGACCGGCCCAACGTACGCTCACCCAGGGTCGGTACGACGCCTTCGTGTCAGGCGACAGTGAAAACTGACCCGTATGTCCAGTTGGTCATACGGGTCAGTTTTGAGTGTCGCTTGACACCTTCGTCGAGCGGATGGTCGACCGGGGGGCGGTCATCCACGCGCTGAGCCTCTATACCCAGCGCGCCGCGGGCGGCCGCGGATTCCAGACGGGTATCGCGCAGGACGTCACGCGCATTACCGGCGGCTGGCACGATACGGTCGCCGGCCCCAGCCAGTCCATCGGCGAGAAGCTCCTGGAGATGGCGGCCGAGATCACGCGGCAGTACGAGCAGACCCGCCACCAGTACGCCGTCGCCTACGAGTCGCCCCCGGGCGCCGACCCGGAGGCTCGAATCTCCTGCGCCGTGCGCCGGGCGCGGGTGGGCCTGAGCATCTCCGCGAGCGGCCGGCCGCGGCCCGCCGCGGCCGTCACGCCGGCCGGTGGCAACGACGAGGTGGGCAACAGCCGCGAGGAGCTGTTCAACCAGGGCGAGGCAGCCTTCGCCGCCGGGGACGCCGAGCTGGCGGCCGACTGGTACGAGAAGGCCCACGACCGGGATCGGGGCTGGGTCAAGCCGCTGTTCAAGCTGGGGCTGGTCTCGCTTAACGTCGGTGACATCGAGGGCGCGAAGCAGTGGCTGGAACGGGCGATAGAGGCGGATGCGGGCTCGCCTGACGCCACTCAGGCGATCACGATCCTGCGCTCGTTGCCGTAGGACGCTTAGTTGCTGGACGGAGTCCCCGACCTTGTGGCGTCCCCGCGCCGACGGTGAAGGGTGAGTCGGGGCGGGGCGCCAAGGCGCGAGTTCAGGAACGGGGCGGTCGTTGCTCGTTCCGTATGCAATTTTCTCTGGTCGACCCAAGCAAGCCAACGTCCGCCGATCAAGATCCGCAGTCTCGTCCGCGAGTAAGCGTTCGGCGGAGCCGGTATGCCGCAGCCGGGCCATCGTCGTCGGAACAGCGACAGGAACCGGTTCTTCTGGTCGACCCGTGCTGATCGAGACCTTCATGGAGGCCGCGCCGCCTGGGCCGTGCGATGCAGACTGAGCTGCTGGACGAGAAGTCCGGCTCCACGCTGGGAACCGCGTGACCCGGGCGGTGCTATCGAGGGCATTGCGGGCCGCAAGAGCGAGGATCGGGAGAGGCTGCGGCAGCGACGCCGCTCCGGCCCGACCGGTTGCCGATGCGGTGCGTGCAGGGCTGGCTCCCCCGCGAGGGGACGTCGTCGTGTGCACGCCGCCCTCATGACCCTAAAATCGGATCCCGACACCAACCTCTGCCCGCAGGATCCAGAGCCGCGCGCCAGCGCGGAAGAACAGCCGCTCTCGGATGTCCACGTCCAGCACCGCCCCCGCCTGCACCCCGAATCCGTTGGCAGTGGTGTTGAGGGGCCGAAGTTCATCAGCACAGCGCATCCGCTCCTCTGGCGTCAGCTCCTGCCTGAACACTACGTAATCGGGTGGCCAGTCCCTCGGTGCGGGGATCCTGACGACCGGCCCGTCGGAGGCGCGGCAGAACGCCCGCCACCCCCGTGTGTAGATGGTACCGAAGAGAATGCTCACACTGTAGCGTGGCTGCTCCAGCGCCCGCCACACTACCAGCGCGCTCGTCTCGTGTCGAGGCTCGATCTCGAGGTCTGCGCGCTGGACGCTGGCTCTCCGCCCGTCGATGTCCTCGAGAGGGTAGTTTCCGTGCCCTTCCTGCTCGCGGAGGCTCCGCAGGTAGTCCACCTGGAGCCGCCAGCGCCCCGAGCCGAGTATCGCCCAAACCAAGGGCGGGCAGCATTCCCGGGAGACATCCAGGTACTGGGCGTAACCCGGGATCGCGCTGAGGCCGACCTCGACTTGCTGTGCCGAGGCGGCCGCGGACGTGAGGACCAGAGCGAGAGCGAGAACGAGAAGAACTGGCCGGCAAGTCATCGCGTCGCACCTCCTCTACGGGGAAGTGCGCGAACGCAGCCGAGACTGGCTCATGCTCGCATCTTCAGCGGGCGAACGAGTTGTCCGTCCGTCCGTCCGCACTGTGCCTTGCCACAGCAGAAGCGCCCCGCCGATCGGCAACGACGGCATCGCCACGTCGTTGCCTAGATGATGCGGATGAGGGTCGCGCCATCAGCGCCCCGTTGACGCTCTCGGCATCGAGCACGATGGTCTCGCCACCGTCGGTCTCCACGTCGTCGATGACGGTGATCCTGTCGCTGTCCGACGACGATGGTCGGTCCCGCCATGGGGCCGGGCCCCATATCCACCGAATCACGCCGGCGGGAGCCCGGCCAGCGCCTCGCTGATCAGGGCGGGAAGGCTGGGAGGCCGACCCGGGAAGCTGTCCGCCGGCACCCCGGAAGGAATAGCGATCTCCTCGAACCGCCCCATGGGCTTGGCCAGGATCCTGCCGGTCTCGTCGACGAGCACGTAGGTGGGATACGCCTGGACGCGCAGGAGCCGGGCGATGTCGCTCCCCAGGCCCGCGTGCCAGTTCGTCCACGGCATCGGCTCGTCCTCCATGAACCGGGTCACGGTCTCGAGCTCCTCGTCCACGCTGATCGCCACGAGGGCGAACCGGTCCGCCGGCAGTTCCGCCACCAGCTTCCTGAGGTCCGGCAGCACGTCGATGCACGGCACGCACCAGGTCGCCCAGAAGTCGAGCAGCACGACCCGTCCCCGATAGTCCGACAGGGACTCCTCCACCCCGTCGACCCGCGTGCCGGTCACTTCGGGCAGGGTGCCGCCGACGGTCCCGTGCCGGATGCTGCGAATCAGGTCCGCCTCGGCCTCCGCCAGGGTCATCTCCGAGGAGCGACTGTCCGGGAACGTCCCCAGGAACCGCTTCTCCTCCACCCCCGCGCTCAAGCCCGCCGCCGCCTCGAGGGCGCTCTGCCGCTTGGCCTCGCTCTCCGCCAACGACGCGGAGAGGGACGTCCAGCCGGAGCGCAGACCGAACCGGGATCCTCCGTTGGCGGCCTGCGTGAGCCCGGCCGCCACGTAGTACCGGCCGGTGGCGCGCAGCACGGGGTCCTCGGCCCCGGTCGCCAACTCCTTGAAGAACGCGCCGATTTCCGGTCCCAGGAACGAGCGGCTCTCCATCGCGCTCAGCACCCGCGGCCAGCCCTCGTAGTCGGGCGCGTGCCTGAGCAGCCCCGTCGCCCCCGCGACCATGTTCTGGGCGACAGCTCCGCCGGACTGGACGCGCAAGGCGAGGAACTCCGCCGCTTCGACCGTCTTCTCGTGCGCGCCGTCCTGCTCCAGGATGGCCTTCGCCGCCGCCGCGGCGCGGCCCACGTCGGGCCGGTCGGCTAGGCGCTCCGTCATGGCCCGGACGCGTTCCTCGCTCGAGACGTCCCCGGAGGGGGGCGTACCCTGTCGGTTGCTCTCCCTCCACGCCCGTTGCTGGTCGAGGTACTCCTCCACCACCGACCAGTCCGGGCCGACGTCGGCCGGCGACGGCGCGGCCTCGACATTCGGACCGCGTCGTCCGGGCAGTCCCTCCGCCACCTCGGCCGGCAGCGAGCCCCGGTCCCCCATCGCCTGCAGGAAGGCGGCCGCGAGCTCGGGCGGCAGCTCCTCGCCGTTCAGCATCACGCGGACCGAGCTCGGCGCCTCGCCCGACGGGGACCCGTCGGGCGACTCCGCGGCGGTGGTCGGACCCACGTCCGGGGGCGCCGGGACGCCGTCTGCCGGCCGCGCCTCGTCCTGAACGCCCGCATCCCCGCACGCCCCGATTGCCGCCAGCAGCACGGTAGCCGTCAGAAGCCATACGAACGAGCGCGCCCGACCCCGCCACCCCTCGTTGATCGTCGTCGCCGCCATGGTCCCTCCGCTGAAAATGATCCGGTGCAACAGTATGACGCCAACGGCAGCCGCGCGGTCGGTCGGGGTGCCGAGCACGGAGTACATCGGAGCCGCACCGGGCCGACCGAACGGTTACGTCCGCGAACGCCTCGGATGGTGCTCTGGATTCCCGCGCAAAAAGTGGTAAACGACGGGGGAATCACGGCCGTTAGGGTGCCAGCAAGTCGCTTTTATACAGCATTTGCGGGAATCCTGCGGCTCACGTAGTCGGAGAGGACCACGTCGCACGGCGCGTAGAAGAACTCCCCAAGCTCGTGGTGGAGGATGAACTGGTGCAGCGCCTGGCCCAGGAGGGCCTGCACGCGCTGGCGCTTCAGATTCGGGGCGGGAACCATGATCAGATCACCGTCCAGCAGCTCGTAACGCTCGTCCGCCGGCGTGGTGCGGTAGTCCTCGTACGTGAACTTGACGACGGGTTGCGTGGTGGCCACGTCGGTGTTCGGGGCGAATCGCGCCGTCACCGGCGAGGCAGGTATAGGGGGCGGATCCGTGACGATCGCGAACTTGGTCGGATGCGGTGTTCCGGGGGATGCGGGTGCGGCCGCCAGCGGCGCGGTCACTGGGCTCTTCCGCGGGTGCGTCGGGTTGATGAGCGGCGCCGCTCGGTCGTCATGCACGGCTTCCGGGCGGCGATGGAGTCGGGGGCTCCGTTCGAGGTCTGCGGCGGACTCCGGATGGAGCGACGCGGAGGTAGAGGCCATTGTGGCTGACGTGGCTGACGATCTCCTTCGGGACCGCGACAACAGTGGTGGCGGCCCTGGAGGAGGCGGGGTCCACCATGAAGCGGTAGGAGCTGCCGTCGCAGTAGATGTAGTCCGCCTCGATCTTGACGCGATCACCGCCCTTGAACCGAACCGTGTAGGTGTTCACCGTCCCGCCCCTCAGTCCAGCAGCCCCGGAGCCCCGGCCATCTCCTCCATCGAAGGCCACCCGCTGTCAGCGTGCCGGAGTGGATGCGGCGGTCTGCGAGCAGGGCGCCAGACTGGACCCACTCCGGACGTCACCCGCGTCGCAGGCGGACCGCCTGACCGCGCTTCTCGGGAGGTACGCCCCCAGGCGTCCATCAACGTCCGCTGGCGCTCGAACAGGTTCCGACCGCGCGCGTAGGCCGCCTTCGAGATCGTCGCGGTCGCCGAGCGCCTTGCCCCGGACGCTCGGGAACACCAACCCCTCGTCGTCCCGAAACCGCTCCGCCCCTCGCAGGACCTCGACCGCCCCGGCCGCGCACAGCGGCACGCGGTGCGCGCGCTTGACGCGCCTCTCACGGCGCACCGCCACAAGCTCCCCGGCCGCAGCCTCACTCAGCCGCGCGTGCCCCGACCGCTCAGGTAGGCGGCCCAGTCGTCCATCAACCGCCGGCGGCGCTCGAACAGGTCCGACCGCGCATAGGCCGCCTCGACCTTGTTCCGAACCACGTGCGCCAGCGCCGCCTCGACGACCTCGCGGGGATGGTCCGTCTCCTCCGACGCCCAGTCCCTGAAGCTCGAGCGGAACCCGTGCGGCACCGCGGCGATGTCGAGGTCCTTGAGCAGCCCCGACAGCGCCATGTCCTTGAGCTGCTTGCCCCGCGCCGGCGGGAACACCAGCGGGCTGCCGTTGCTCAGGGCCCGCGCCCGATCCAGAGTCTCCATCGCCCGCCGGCACAGCGGCACCCGGTGCTCACGGTTGGTCTTCATACGCCGGGCGGGGATCGTCCACAACCGTTCCGCCACGTCGATTTCGGACCACTGGGCGCCGCGCGCCTCGCCCGAGCGCGCCGCCGTCAACACCAGGAACTCGAACGCCAGCTTGACGACCGGCCTCGCCGCCGACCGGCGAGTCGCTTCGAGCGCCGCCGCGACCTCGCGATGGGGCAGCGCCCGCATGTGCTGAACGTTCTCCTGCTGGCGGCCGAGCACCGGCCCGATGCGGTGGCACGGGTTGTCCGCCCGATACTCCATCGCCACCGCCCATTCCATCACCGCGTTGATGCGCTGGCGGATCCGCCGCGCCGTCGTCGGAGACGAGTGCCAGATGGGCCGGAGCACGTCGATGACATCGGGGCTCGTCACCTCGGCCACCGACTTCTCGCCGAGGCGGGGGAAGGCGACGTGCTTGAGGCCGACAATCCAGTCCCTGCCGTACTTCTCGTTGCGCCAGCCGGGCTTCAGCTGGTTCCACACCTGCTCGGCGGCGGCGGCGAACGTGGGCAGGTTCCTGCTGCGGCGCTTCTCGGCCAGCGGGTCGCCGCCGGCGCGGGCAAGCTGACGATTGGCGAAAGCCTGGGCGCGGGCGTCCTTGAGCGAAACGATGGGGTAGCCGCCGAGGCCCATCTCCCGGCGCCGACCGCCGACGGTGATTCTCTGAACCCAGCTTCTGCTGCCCGACGGTTGCACGTCCAGGTACAGCCCGTGCCCGTCGCAATACCGGCCGGCTTCGGCGACGGTGCGCACGAACGCGCTCGAAAGCGCGTTCATGGGGTGTCGCCTGCGAGGTTTCGGCGTCGACGTTCCGGTGCGGTACGGCAATCGATCCCTCCCGTGGCCTTGTGCCCTTTGGCGGAAAAATCAATATAGTCTGCGAGCGCAGATGGTGTCAATGCGCCAGGTAAATCACGTGTGTAGAGTCGTTTATGTGGCCCATGACGATCTTCTCGCTTCATTGACATGGTGGACGGTACCGGGTCCGCCGACGCGGCAGGTCGGCTGCCGCGTGCCCGCCGGTTCCGGCGGCTCGCAGTCCACGGGCCGTGTTCGGACTTGGCGCAGTTACCTCGCGTGCTGACCGGGAGGTCGGCACGGATGACGGCGTCGAGCATGCAGGGTCCACGACGCTGCTGAACGCAGTTTCGGGCTGACGCCGGCGGCCGAGGGCCTCGTGCGGCTGACCGAGGGCGGCCACTTCGACGCGACGCTGGTGCTGGTCGAGGTCGTCGAGGCGGAAGCCGAAGCGGGCCGCCCCTCGCCGGAGCCGCCGGATGGGCCGCACCTCCGCGGTCGCCGCCAGCAAGGCGTTCGCGCTGCTCCGCACCGCCGGCCGCCGGGGCCGGGGTGCGGGCAACGGTCCTCAGGCGTGGGCGGCCGTGCCGATGGCGGGGCCCGGGCCTCGGGTGCCCGCCGCCTTGCTGTCCGAACTCGACGGCGGCGTACCGGGGTGCGTGGCCGGTGACGTCGGTCCTGCCGGAACTCTCCAGAACTCTCGCCTTTGTCTTTTCTTTGGGTACCGACCGTTTCGTGATGACCCCGTGATGACCCCGCCGTTTTTTCCACCGTTTAATGGTGGAAACCATGGCATTCGGCCGGACGGCAACGGACTCTTTGCAGGCGTCTTTCTTCACATAACATGCAACTATTGCAACAGTTTATGGACTATTCTGGACGAATTTGGATTGATGGCTATTTTATTACATGGCGGACTGATCCGATTCCCCCGTTGCCATGCGAGAGGACGAATTCACAAGGGAGAACGCCGTTGAGGCGCGTAACTTACTGATTGCAAACGGCTTGTGACGGCATGCATCGGGGCCGTCACCCAGTCCGTGTGCAATTCACTTGCGGAGTGCGGGAGGCGTAAAGCAGATGCGGATCGATGGTCGACACGAGCGGACGACAGGGGGCGGATGGTTGGGTTGTCCGCCGCTGCCGGCTACGAGAGGACTGGCAAAGAGGGGAGATTGCGACATGCGGACAGGAGCGATTTTCGCGAGAGGCAGCTGCAGGGCGTTGAAGTGGATGGCGCTGTTCGGCGTGGTGCTCGCGCTGGGGGCCGGTCAGGCCACCGCGCAGATCAAGATCTCGGGCGACAAGGGCGTAAAGGGGGACGAGGGCAGACGTGTGACGATCACCGTGTCCGCGGACGTTCGCGTCGCCCCCGGTCAGGCGGACCCGCAGACGGTGGCGATCACGGCCCCGACACTGGCCGCTGGAACGCTTGACGAAGCCAAGATGCTCAGTCCGGCTGAGCCCGAGGATTACACCAACTCGGCGAATCAGAACATGCGCGTGCCGGGGAACCCGAGCACCGTTACCCCGCTCGATACCACGGCGACCGCCACGTTCACGATTCAGTTGCAGTCCGATACGGATGCGGAGGACGAGGTCTTCACCGCGACGTTCGGAGACATATCTTCGGCCCTGAACGCCCTGGACGGCGTCAACCGGAAGGGGTCGGACACCGCCACCATCGCGGCCCTTACCGGAGACGCCCTCGTCAGGACCGTCACCATCGCCGACGCCGACGAGCAGGAGTTCATCTGGAAGGTGACGGAGCCGGCGAAGCCGAACGAGGGCGAGAACATCGTGGTCACCCTCACGGCCATGCCCACCCCCGGCCAGCTCACGTACACGACGGCCCTGAGCGTCGACACGATGGGTTACACGCTTTTGCCGTCCAGCTGGACGTTCGACGCTGAGATCGGGACGGACACCCCTCCCGTAGATGGCCCCATGGCCTCGATCACCATCACACCGCCGAACCCGGACAAGAACCGCGACATGGACACCATCATGGTGAACGCGTTCGTGGCCGGGACCGCCAGCAGCCGGGTTCCGGCGCTGGAGATCCCGGTCGCGGACATCCACGCACTGCCGATGGCCGACAAGATCTCGGCGAAGGCATACATGGACGACGGCGAGGGCGAGAAGGACGAGGACGCCGAGACCATGTCGGTCATGGAAGGCGGCGACCCGGTCCACGTGACCGTCACGGTGGACCGCGGGACGAGCGGGTATCCCGACGAGGAGGCCCTCGAGGTGTCCGTGATGGCCAACGCGAGTCAGGCCCTGGACTACCGGGTCGACTCGACGATGGTCACGGTTGCCAAGGGTACGGGCGAGAAGAGCGCGACCTTCAAGCTGTGGGCGCTGAAGGACGACGACGTCGGCCCGGAGGACCTCATGCTGATGCTCACGGCGAAGGGCGCCGACGACGACAACGGGTCCGGCGAGGTCATGAGCATGTTCTCGATCGCGATCGAGGACGACACGACGGCGAAGGTCTGGGCCAAGGACGACGCCATGGACGCCATCTACGGCGCCAGGAGCGACGCCGCCGGCGACGACGAGATGATCAACCCCGGCGAGAACTTCGAGATCATGACCGACGACCTCTTCGGTCACCTGCCTACCGTCACGGTCGCCTACGCGGCATCGTCGGACAACTCGGCGGTGGGCGTGTCGGCCAGCGGCGAGAAGATCATGGTCATGCCCCAGGACATGGAGGGGACGGCCAAGATCACGGTCACCGCGACCGCGACGGACAAGGCGTCGTCCTTCGACACGTCGCAGGACCGGTCGGATGTCGCCCATATCATGTTCGAGGTCGCCGTCGTGATGCCCGACCTGATGATCACCCTGTCGGGGCCCGAGGACGAGAACATCGTCGAGGGCGGCATGGGCGCCATGGTGACGGCGACGGCCAACCGGGCGGTCGACGAAGACACCATGGTCATGCTGATGCGTGACCGGTCGGAGAGCACCGCCGGCGACGACGACTACACGGCCGAGCCGATCACCATCATGGCAGGCGAGATGATGGGCTCCACCATGGTCATGGCCGTCGAAGACGACATGATGGAGAACATGAACAACATGCCGGAAGAGCTGGTGCTCTACGGCATGGCCGGCGACATGCAGGTCGAGGGCGACGTTCATCTCCATATCTGGGACGCCGCCGTGCCGGCCCTGCCGATCATCGCGCAGCTCCTGCTGGCGGCCTTCCTGGCCATCGGCGGATACCGGCGCTACCTGCGGCGGTAGCAGCGGCCGGCGGCGGCGGCGTTCGCAACTCTCCCTTGCCCCCTCTTCCCCGAAAGCCCCGGGGAGGAGGGGGCTCTTCAATTCTCTGACCAAGAGCCCCTCGACGGTTTCGAATCGCCGTACCGGACGTTGCGCGAGGCCGAGAACCTGCGACCCTTGGCCGAGCCGCATCGCCGACGCCTTGGCCGGCCGCGGCATCGCGTGGGAGCTGCTGCTCGTCGGACGACGACTCCGACGACGGCCGCGCCGATGTCGCGGGCAAGCTCGCGCGGCGGCAGTCCGGTTCGCATGGAGGTGCGCCGCGGGGCGCGCCCCGACCTGTCCCGCGCCGTGCTGCAGGGCCTCGTGTTTCACAATCGCTTGGTCGATCCCCGGTGCCGAGAGAAGAGAGGCAGCGTCCTCGACCGTTTCGTCAGCTTGGACCGAGCGGGCGGTTGTTCCTGCTGCCCGCGGGCCTTCGACATCTTGCCGGCCGGCCGCGGCGTCGAGCACGGCGTGCTTGGGGAGGGACGGTCCGCCATCGCCGGTCCGAAACGGGCCCGTGATTCGGGCTTGAGGTGGCTTGCCGCCCCGGTCGTCCCCTCAGGCCATCCCCCCCATTGGGCGAAGCCCGAGGCTCTCACGCGACGCGCTTGCCGGCGGTCGCCTCGCGAAGTCCTTCGAGCAAGCCTTCGAGGTGCGCCATCCGCTCGCGGAGCAGGATCTCGACGACGCCGTCGCGACCGCTGAAGCGCCACCTCGGAAGGTCAGCCCGGCTCACCCGCCGCCCAAAGCGTTTGGCCGGCCCGC
Organism: Vicinamibacterales bacterium; assembly: GCA_965243615.1. GTDB lineage: Bacteria > Acidobacteriota > Vicinamibacteria > Vicinamibacterales > UBA8438 > JAJEEA01. The sequence goes on from CBDEVO010000001.1 coordinate 46,372, forward strand.
CCTGGGGAATCACGCCCCGGCGCGATGCCGGAGCGTGACACCGTTCGGAACTCTACCCGGTCACTGGCCATCCTCCTCGAAGCTGCGCAGGTAACGGGACACGGTGATGGGCGCGCAGCCGACCGCCCGCGCGATACGCTTGAAGCCGAGGCCCTGGGCGCGAAGCTCGACCATCCGCGCGACGGCCTCGGCCGACATCGGCGGGCGGAGAAACCCGCGCCTGACCGTCACGCGGCCGCGCCGGCGCAGCACCTTCCGGTCGGCGAGGGCCGGCATCGAGCGCTCGTCGTCGTAGAAGTCGGATGCGTACTTCGCCACGTCGTGCCAGTCGACGGCCGCGCGCGTCGGACTGCCGTCGATGGGCTCGGGGTCCGGCATCTGGTCGAGGAGGCCGTCGGCGCCTCGCCACGCGACCTCGAACTCCCGCCCGGCGCTCGCGGCCGACTCGCGGACGACCGTCGTCAGCGGCTCGACCTGCTGGTAGACGACCGAGAGCCCCGTCGTGTGGCCGGCGCCGGTGCGATACGACACGTCGGCGAGGGCCGAGCTCACGGCCGGGCTCGCCAGCGCCGCGGCCAGCGCCGAGCCCTGCAGGCGCAGCTGCGCGGTCACCCGCAGAGCGCGGATGGTCGAGCCGCCGCTGTCGATCGAGCGGACGACGATCTCGGAGCCGACTCGTATCGGCCGGCCGTCCGGGAGCGGATTCGCCCCTCGGCTCGGCCGTCCGACGGACCCGTCGCCGTCGCGGAACCGGTCCCTCCTCGAGCTGCGGACGCGGGTGCTGGCCATGGTTCACTCCTCCTGCGGCGAGTCGCGTCCGGCCTCATGCCGACCCGCGCTCGGGCGCACACGTCGCGCCGGAGGACCCCTGCCCGCGATTCCGGAGTCAGGGAGCCCCGCAGGGGACCGCTGCCCGGGGCGGCTAATCGACCAGCCGATGGTTTTCGGCGCCGGTGTTCAGGCCGGCCGGCCTGAGAGAGCCTTGCCCTCGTCGGGCACGGCGGTGGTGGTTGCGAGGAAGTGCCGGCCTGCGGCGAAGCCGCGTTTTTTGCCGGCGCCGTCAAGGTGGAAAGCGGAGATTCGTCGCCCCGGGCGTTCAGCGGCGGCGCGCGCTCTTCGCCCGTGCCGTCGTTGACGCCGGAATCTGCGAGAGGCGCACCCGCTTGGCCGGCCCGGTCTTCAGGCCGGCCGGGTGCGCCGTTGCAAGGGCAGGGGTTCGCCGCCCATCCCGTGGCCGTCGCCCTTCACGGCCTCGGGATGGAGGCCGGACCGCGGTTCCAGGTCCGGCCGTGGGCGGCGTCCGCCCCGCCGGCGTCTGCCGGCGTTCGGAGCGGGGTCGCTCTTCGCCCCGCTCCGGGGGCGGATGGGACGACTGTGCGTGCAAGCCAACCTCCCGACCTGGCACTGCGTGAATCAGCGGGAGGATGAGGCGGCACGCCCCCGAAGCGGCGGGCTGGCAGACCCGCACGCGGGCCGCGGCGTCTTGACCTGCACCCGCGTCATCTCGAAGACCGACGGCTCGCAGTCGCTGCACTTGCAGCGCGGCGCCCTGGAGACGGCCGGCGCCGACGCGGTCAACGTCAGCACGACCTCACGTCCGGTGCCGAGGCGCAGCCGGACCGCGACGCCGCCCCGCGCAGGGTCTTCGACTGCCGGAAGTTCGTGACCGCGACCGAGCTGGTCACCATGCTCGTCGAGGCGCGGCAGCAGGGGCGTCTCACCCGCAAACTCGCGCAGCTCGCCTGCTTTGATGTCGTCCCCCTCCTGTGCCAGAAGGCCGCAACTTGCGGCGTGCGCGATTGTCCGTGATCGCGACCCGGCGAGCCGGGTCGTCCGGCGAGGCTCGACCCTGAACGTCGTTGACGGGTCGCCGGTGACGGGCGGTCGCTGCGACCCCGCAGGACATCGCGGGGTCGTCCAAAGGCGCGGGCGAGAAACAGCCCTCCGGTCGTCGTCGCGACCCGGCGGACCGGGTCGTCGGGCCAAGGCTTCGACCTTGGCCGGGTCGTCGGTGATGTTCAGCTTTCCGACCCGGGTCGCAGAGCCGACCCGCCACGGCCGGGTCGCCGAGACGCCCCGATCCGGGTCGTTGCGGAACCTGTCCGTCCCGACGAGCGCTTGTGGTACGTTCGGCCCCTCGGGCCGTTCCACGTCGAGGCGCAGGACGAGCTGGTCGAGATCGGCGGCAGCCAGTACCGGGTCCATCCGGCTGGGCCGTGTTCCCGGTCATGTCCGGCCGCGAGTTTCGACGAGCTGGTCGAGGACGTGCTCGTCAACGACCTGCGCGAGCCGGTCGTGGTCAGCGGCGACGAGCTGATCGACGGGCGGAACCCGGTCCGGGCGTGTGCGGCCTCCGGTGTCGTCCCGGAGGTTCGAGAGACTGGCGCGCGGTACCGACGTGGCGTCGTGGGTGATGTCGGTGAACGTGCACCGGCGTCATCTGGACGCGTCGCAACGGGCCTTGCAGGCGAGCCGGCTGTCCGCGCTGAGCGACGAGGTGACGTTGAGCCAGGCCGGCGAGATGATGGGTCGATGGCCGCCTCGGGACTGAGCCCACGGCTGTCGTCGGGGCATTGGCACGTTCTCCCACCTTCCGCGAAGCGGAAAAGTCCAGCCTGAGCGACCCCGCGGTGCTGACCCGGAAGTGACACCTTGGTTTCACGTTCTGGGTCAGAAAGAGTAGTACGTAGCGGGGTCGCTCAGGTGTGGGTCCTCGTACGGGTCGTGACCCAAACCTCTGGGTCAGCTTGGGTTAAGTGACTATCTGTCAGTAGTTTGAGATGTAGTCGACGTGAAATCAAGGTCGCACTGGACGTGAAATTTGGGTCAAGCCGATGGTTACCATGGTTTGGGTCAGCGGGGCGCGATATCAGGGAGGCGTTTGGCGACTTGAACTCGGAAGTGTTGGGGGCCGCGGTCTTGTCGGCGGTCCTTTGTGTGTAAATGTTCCTCAATCGATACTGTGTGGTACATGCAGACCGAGACCGCCATCCGTTTCCGAGTCACGCCGAAGATGCGCAGCCTCCTCGACAGGCTCCGAGACGAGGAAGACATCAACGTCTCCGTCGTGGATCATGCGGTCGCCCCACAACCCGAACGTGCCTCACCACGACCTCGACGACGAGGCCGAGATACGCCACCTCGACATCGACTACCGGCTCACCGCAACCGCCGTTCACTGCGCGCCCGTAGCGGCCGGAACGAGCACCCCGCCGCCAGATGAACCGCGTCAACCGGCGCCTGGAGTGCCCCCCGGCACCAAGACCGGCGGTTCCGTCGGCGCCTGACGGACGCCTGAATCCCGGAAACTGCGCCACTTGGCGCAGTTTCCAAAAGCCGGCCGGTCACCAGTGGCCGAAGGCGGCGCCGTCGACCTCGCGGTTTCCGTCGACCGGGGCCGCGGCGACACCGCGACGACGGCGGAGGTCCTTGTCGGTGGCGCTGGCCCTGGCACCGGGCGACCCCGTCCAGGCGTCGACCTACCGCCTCTCGCTGAACCGGAGTTGAGCTGCCGGCCGTGGCCATCCCCGCCGGAAGGCGGAAGGCAGCGACGACCGCCGTCCGGCTCGAGGCGCTGGCCGACGAGCTCGTCAACGACGACCGGTTGACGCTGGACTTGGGGGAAGCCGCCTACGGCGCGGGCACGGTCGACGGCAGCTTCGCCATCAAGGTTCGGGACACGACGGTGAAGCAGATTGCGCCGAAGCCGGACGTGGCGGTGAAGGAGGCGTTCGGCGACGCGATCGCGGCGGCGGCCGGAGCTGGAACACAGGGGACCGCAGCGAGGCGGTCGTGACTCGCGCCGCCCGTCGCGCGGCTTCTGCTGGCAGCGTTCGTGGCCGTCGCGGTTACCGCCGCTACCTGCGGCGGTAACGTTCGGCACCCGTTTCGTCCTTCCCGGGGTCGGTATCGCCGGTCCCTTCAGCCGTCCGACCGGCTGTCGCCGCGTACGCGGGCGAGCAGGTCGGCCGCCGTCTCGCATTCGATGATCCAGTCGCCGACCTGCGCGAAGCGGTCCGGGTCGGTAACGCCGGCCAGCGCCGCGGCCAGCCCCTCGCCCGAGGCGGCATCGAACTTGCGAGCCGCCAGACGGCACAGCCGCGTGCGCTCTTCGTGGCGCCCCTGCTCGACGCCCTCGGCGCGACCCTGTTCGACCCATTCACGGGTCCATTCCTGGACAGTCTCCTCCAGCATCGTCTGCGCCTCCTTCAACCGAGCCAGCGGGTCCTGAGCGACCGAGCGAAGCCGAGACGGCATCCGCAGCACCGTCGTCACCCACGTCGCGAACACCTGCCTCAGCTCCTCGTCGTCCTGACCCCGCAGGAGCTCGATCAGACCCTGCAACCGTTCCCCAAAGGCCGACCGGCCGCGCGTCTTCTCCAAGCCGATCAGCGACGAAACCAGATTCCCCGATGGCAGCTCCGCGTCCGGCAGCCGGGTCTCGTCCAGAAGATAGTACCGCTGCGAAGGCTGGTACCGTGACAGCGCCTCCCCGCCCGACACCACCAGATCACTCATCTCCACCGCCGCCGTCCACGCCGCCCGACCGTTGTAGATCACCACCGGCAGCACCGGCGGCAGCGCCTTGTGCGCACGAAGAACGCCGTCGGCCACCAACCGCTCGTACAGCAGAGCGGTGTACGACAGCATCCGCACCGACATCGCCGCGTCCACCGTGGCCTGGAACTCCAGCAGCAGCAACACGTAGAGCCACCCCTCGTCCCGGAAGCGGATACGCCACACCAGGTCGCCGTGCCGCTGCCGCAGGTCGCGACCGACGTAGCTCGCGGGCATCGGGGTCAGCGTCTCGAAGTCCAGCGTGTCGCTCCACCCGCGCGCCGCAAACCCGTCGAGCAGGTCGCGGACCATGCGCGGACGGGCGAAGAACTGCTTGTACGCCGGATCGTGCATCGTGTGCGCCCTCGCGGTGATCTCCCGTCGCCACCCCGGGTGGAATGGCCGAATCACGATCATATACCCCTGCCTACCCGCCCCGGAGGAGCGATCCCGGGCGCCGTCGGGAGTGCGCCGCCGAGACCGAGCCGGGCACGACGGCCACCGCCGAAGCCTCCCGTTCACTCATCCATCGGCGTCCGCCGCCGCTCGAACAGGTCCGACCGCGCATATGCCCGTGCGGCAGCCCCGCCTCAATAATCTCCGGCCTCCGCACCTCGGCAACGAGGCATCGGATCACCGACCCGGGGAGACGGCCCGCCCCCGCTCCTCGGTGAGGTAGGCTCCCCAGTCGTCCATCAGCTGCCGCCGCCGCTCGAACAGGTCCGACCGCGCGTAGGCCGCCTCGGTCTGGTCCTTCACCGCGTGCGCCAGCGCCGCCTCCATGACCTCCCGCGGGTGGTTCGTCCGCTCCGACGCCCAGTCCCGGAACGACGACCGGAACCCGTGGGGCACGGCCGCGATGCCCAGATCGCCGACGAGCTTCGAGATGGTCGCGGCGTCGATCGCCTTGCCGCGGAAGCTCCGGAACACCAGTTCGTCCTTCCCGGCCGGACTCGAGACTGCGCGAAGCTGCTTCGCCTCCCGAAGGACCTCGACCGCCCGGGCGCACAGCGGCACCCGGTGCGCGCGCTTCGCCTTCATCCGCGCCGCCGGAACCGTCCACGTCCGCGCCGCAAGGTCGATCTCGCCCCACGTGGACAGCCGGACCTCGGTCGACCGCATGGCCGTCAGCACCAGGAACTCGAACGCCAGCTTCAGCCCGGCCCACGCACCGGAGTTGCGGACCGTGGCCAGCGCGGCGGCGACCTCGCCGTGCGGAATCGCCCGCCGATGCTCGACCGGCGCGGGGCGTTTCGGCAGCGCCGCGGTGACTGCGTCGCCGGCCGGATTGTCGTTCCGGTAGCCCTGGGCGATGGCCCACCGCATGACCGTCGAGATGCGCTGCCGGACTTTCCGCGCCGTGGCGTGCTTGCGCGTCCAGAGGGGCCGCAGCGTGGTCATGATGTCGGCCGACGTCACCTCGTCGACGCTCATCTCGCCGAGGTGCGGGAACACGTGGCTGTGCATGCCCGCCAGCCACTGGTCCGCAGTCTTGTTTCCCCCCTTCCAGGCCCCGGCGTAGAGGGCGACCACCTCGGCGGCCGCCTCTTCGAAGGTCGGGATGCGCTCGTCGCGGCGTCTGCCGGCCAGCGGGTCGCCGCCCGCTCGTGCGAGCTTGCGGTTGGCGAGGGCCTTCTCCCGGGCTTCGGCGAGCGGGACCAGCGCATAGCTGCCGAGTCCGAGGGAGCGGGACCGGCCGCGGATGACGAGCCGCTGGACCCAGCGGCGGGCCCCCGAGGGGTCGACGTGGAGGTAGAGGCCGTTGCCGTCGGCGTATCTGCCGGCCTCGGCGACGCTGCGGCAGAAGGCGGCGGAGAGGGCCTTGTCGGGGTGTCGGCCCCGGCGCTTGGTGGCCGTCGATTTCTTGGGGAGCGGCGTGTCCATGGCGCTTTCGCCCTTTCTTCCGGCATCGTTTGATGTGCCATCCCGTCACCAATTTATTTTTGGATTCTAGCGAAAGTGACGGGACGCGTCAAGACGGCGAATCGGCAAACTACTGCATTTTATGCAGTTATAAGACTGGATTCAGGCGGACGATGGCGGACGAGGCTGGACAGCGAAAGTCAACTTCCAAGGGAGATTGCGAGATGACAGGAGCGATTTTCGCGAGAGGCAGTTGCAGGGTGCTGAAGTGGATGGCGCTGTTCGGCGTCGTGTTCGCGCTGGTGGCCGGCCATGCCGCCGCGCAGGTCAAGGTCACGGTGCCCAAGACAGTGGACGAGGGGGGGCGTTTGAGGATCTCCGTGTCCGCGGACATTCGCGTTCCCGCCAGCGGGGCGGCGGATACGATGACGATCGCGGCCTCAGTCACGGCACGTGACGCCGCCGATGGAACGCCCGGCATCGTCGACGCCAGCAAGATGCTCACCGTTGCCGAGGCCGGCGACTTCACCGCCGTCGGCAATGTGGTGTTGCACACGCCGAGGAACACGAACACTGCGAACCACCACGAAACGACGGTGAGTGGCATGATCGAGCTTCAGATGCAGTCCGATCCGGATGCGGAAGACGAAGGCATCGTCGTGGCGCTCACCCTTACCGCTCCGACGACTACCACCGTCCAGAACAAGGGCGGGGCCGATCTCGCGCTCATGGTCCCCTCTGGCGGCAACGGCGAGCGACAGACCGACGGCACCGTGGATGCAAACGTCACCATCAGCGACACCGACGACCAGATGTTCGTGTGGAGCAACGTGAAGCCGGCGAAGCCGAACGAGGGGGGCGACATCATGGTCACCCTCACGCCGAAGCCCACGCCGGAGCAGCTTTCGTACGCGACGGTGCTGAGCGTCGACCACGGCGATTACAGCGTCTCTCCCGCCAGCTATACGTTCTCGGCGGACGACGCCGGCACCGCCGATGACGACGAGACCATGCAGGAGTTCACCATCTCGCCGCCGAATCCCGACGGCGACCGGGACATGGACACGATCATGGTGAGCGCGTTCGTGGCTGGAAGCTCCACCGCCCGGGTGGAGCCGCAGAAGATCGAAGTGGCCGACATCCACGGGCTGCCGATGGCTGACAAGATCTCGACGAAGGTCTACATGTCCGACGAGGACGGCAAGAAGGATGACGACAACGAGGCCATGTCGGTCATGGAGGGCGCCGAACTCCCGGTCCACGTGACGGTCACCGCCGACCGCGGGACGACCGGCTATCCCACGGGCGAGAAGCTGAAGGTGACCGTGATGGGCGCCGCCGGCCAGGGCCGCGACTACCGGGTCGAGCCCACCACGATCGAGATCGCCAGTGGAACGGGCGAGAAGAGCGAGACCTTCAAGCTCTGGGCGCTGGAGGACGAAGACATCGGTGCCGAGGAGCTCATGCTTACCCTCAAGGTGATGGGCGCCGATGACAAGAAGGGGTCCGGAGAGGTGATGGTGCCGTTCTCGATCATGATCGAGGACGCCACGCAGCCTTGGGTTTCGGTGAAGGACGACGCCTACGACGCCATCATGATGGCGCTGGGCGAGGATCCCCTGAACCCGGGCGCCGAAGTCATGATCATGACGGATGACCTGTTCATGCATGACGCGGACATGTACAGCGTGTCGTTCGGCGCTTCGGTGGAAGGCGGCGCGGTCAGCGCGTCGTCGAGTGGCGAGGCCGTGACGATCATGGCGATGGAGGCCGGAGAGGGCAAGGTCACCGTCACCGCCACCGCGACGCCGATGGCCAGCGGGCTCGTCGTCACCCAGGACCGCGCCAACGTGGCCCAGGTCACGTTCCCGGTCATGGTCGAGCTTGCCGACCTCATGATCACGCTGGAGGGTCCCGAGGACATGAACCTCGTCGAGGGGATGTCCTACGAGATCAAGGCGATGGCCAACCGCGCGGTCGAGATGGACACCATGGTCGAGCTGGTCCAGACCGACGGCACGGCCTCGCCCTCGGACTACGAGGTCGAGAACATCACGATCATGGCCGGCGAGATGATGGGCTCCACCATGCTCATGGTGGCCGCCGACGAGATGATGGAAAGCGCGGACAACATGGCCGAGATGCTGACCCTCGAGGGCCGGTCCGGGGCCATGAAGACCAACTCCCTGAGCTTCTATCTCTGGGATGCCGCAGTGCCGGCCCTGCCGATCATTGCGCAGCTCCTGCTGGCGGCCTTCCTGGCCATCGGCGGATACCGGCGCTACCTGCGGCGGTAGCGTCCGGCGGCGGCGGCGTTCGCACTCTCCCTTGCCCCCTCTCCCCCGAAGCCCCGGGGGGGAGGGGGCTTCTTCCCGGAGGGTCTCCAGGGCGAACCCAGAATCAGTTCTCTCCTTACCCCGTGACATGCTGGCTCGGGGTGGTTTTTCTCGTCGCCCGCCTGTGACCCCCAACCCTGCCAGCGCCGTTGTGAGCATCAACAGCATCGGCATCTTGGTCGATACCGGCGTGGCTGTCGCCGATGCGGTTGTCGGTCCCCGATGACGGCCAAGGGCCCGCGGGGGAAGCCCTGGCGCAGCACCGACCGACACACGGGGGGGCATCCCGCACTCTCCCCTGCGCGAATGCGACGGGGGCCGGGCCGGCTCCCGCTTGGCGCGGCCCGAACCGACGCCGCCGCGCTGGCCGCGGCGGTCTTGGGTCCGCTTGCGCTCTACGCGGCCACCCTGCCGCGTACTGTGGTGCTCGAAGACGACGGCCTCTTCCTGATGGCCGGCGTGCACCTCGGGGTCGCCCACCCGCCGGGCTACCCGATCCACACACTGATCGTCCACCTGTTCACGCGGCTGCCGTTCGGCAACCCCGCCGTCCTCGGGCACCTGTCGAGCGCGCTGCTCGGCGCGCTGGCCTGCGGCGCCCTGTACGGCTGCGCCCGGCTGCTGCGGGCGTCGCCCGGGCCGGCCCTGACCGCGGCGTGGCTCTTCGGGGTGTCTGAGCAGTTCTGGTCGCAGGCCATCATCACCGAGGTCTACACCCTCAACGCGCTGCTCTTCTTCGCCGCTTGGGCCCTAGTGCTGCTGGGCGCGCGCAACCCGGGGCGCGGGTGGCCGCTGTGGGGCGCCGCGGTCGCGTGGGGGGCGGGACTCGCCAACCACTGGCCGCTGATGGCGCTGGCGACGCCGGGCCTCGCCCTCGCCCTGCTGCCGGCTTGGCGCGCGGTGCTGCCCCGGCTGCCCGGGCTGCTCGCGACCGCCTTCGCGAGCGCCGCCCTGCCCTACGCGTGGATGGTGTGGCTGTCGCAGCAGTCGCCGGCCATCAGCTTCTATGGTCCTATCGAGGGCTGGAGCGACTTCTGGTACACCGTGAGCCGGCAGGGCTACGTCGACGTCGACGCCAGCCCCGCCGCGGGCTGGGTTGACCGGGCGGGGTTCCTGGGCTGGTTCGCGGCCGATCTCGTGCAGCAGACGACCCTGCCGGGGGCGGTGCTCGCGGCGGTCGGCCTCGGGGCGCTGGCGCGCGGCAGCCTCGCCGGGGCGGTTGTGCCGAGGTCGGATGCGCCCGCCGGGGCCGCCGTCGCGGCGGGGTCGGGCACGCTTGCCGGGGCCGCCGCCGGGTCGGGCGTGCTCGCCCTGCTCGGCAACAGCGTGGTGCTGATACTGCTGCTGGGGTTCGACTTCGACCCGTTCCGGCAGGCCGTGTTCCGGCCCTACCCGTTGATCTGCTACGGGGTGGCCGCCCTGTGGACGGCGGCGGGCCTGCAGTGGGCGATGGACCGTTTGCCGGACCGGGCGGCGGCACCTGCCGGGCGGCCCGGCGCCCCGGTTGCCCGCGGGCGCGGCAGGCGTTCACGAGGCCCCGGCACCGCCCGCGCGGCGGCCCTGCCGGCGGCGCTGGCCGGCGCGACAATGGCGGCCTGGTCGGCGGCGGCGGGTTGGCCGGCCAACGACCGCTCGGACGACGACTTCGCCGAGCGGTATGCCGAGGTCGTGTTCGACCTGCTGCCGCCCGGCGCGACCCTGTTCGTCTACGGCGACGCCATCGCCCCCTTGGGCTACTACCGCCACGTCGAGGAGCGGCGGCCCGACGTCTCGATGTACAACCTGCAGGGCCTCGTGTTCGAGAACCGCCTGTTCGACCCCTTGGCGTCGACGGAGGAGGCACAGCAGCGCGCCCTGGACCGCTTCGTCGCCGCCGCCGCCGACCCCGTGTTCCTGCTCGCCGACGCCAACCTCCATCCCACCGGCCGAGGCCTCGGACACGACGGCGTCCTGCTCGAGGTGCTGGGCGAGGGCACCGCGGGCACCGTCGACCTGATCCACGACGAGCGCGGCGAGCGCTACTTCCTCGAGCTGCTCGACCGGCGGCCCGTCGACCGCTGGGAGGCAACGCGGCGCAACGAGCTGCTGTGGCGCTACGGCAACTACCTCGGCTTGGTCGTCTTGGCGGGCTCGCCGCTGTTCCTCGAGCCCATGGCCGGGCTGTTCGAGCGCGCCGACGACTGCTACCCGTGTCTGCTCGCCATGGCCGGCGCGCTGCTCGACAACGACTTGGCCGCGCAGCTCGACGACGACGCGGCCGGCCACGCCGGCCGCGTCGCCGGCTGGCTTGTGCGGGCCGAGGGCCTGCGCGACCAAGCCATGAGCAAGGGGGAGTCGGCCAAGGTGTTCTTCGAGCAGGGCCGCTTGGCCGAGCTGCACGGCGATGCCGACGGCGCCGCTGAACGCTACCGGCAGGCGTACGCCGTCTATCCTCACCCCGAGGTCGATGCGGGGCCCGCGCTCCACCGTCTTGGGTTCGTGCCCTGAGGCCGGGGCAACTCACCAAATTCGGCGAGCTCCGAGGGCAACACCGGCGGTGATGACGTCCGCCTGCTCCCTCGCCTATGCGGGAGCTCCGCATAGGCGAGGAGGTGATCATGCGGTGGCTCGCCGGCCAGGAGACCGAGCGGCCTAGCACCCCGGCGAAGCCTCGGTCGTGGGCGGCCCGGCGGCGGTGGCGGCGAGCCCTGGCCCGGAAAGGCGGCCGCGCATGACGCGCCTCACCGGGAACCGCGACGCCCCGCGGTCGATCCCGCCGTTGCCCGTGGTCGGCCAACGGCCGCGTTGCAGCGGGCTGGCCCGCCTGACGACGACCACGCTGGCCTGAAGGGCGGCGTGGTGCGGCGCCGACGCCGTGCACCGGCACGCGGCGGACGACCCCGCCGTCGCGACCATCCTGACGACCGCGCACGACATCCACCGCATCACCGTCGCCTTCAGCGCCGGCCGCATCTCCATAGCCCGCGCCACCGCCGCCCCCTCCTGTGCCGATCCTGGCGCGCTTCGCTACCAGCCCGCGTGATCGCCGTCGATCCGTCGACCCCGACCACCCATCTCGACGCCCGTAGGAACACCGCCCCGTCACTCGGCGCGGCCGGCGGGTAGTCCCGTCCGCCGCACATCCCCAACAGAGGAGAGTCATGTCCGAACGAACCGTTCAGCGGGTCGGCGCCAAGGTCGTCGTCCGCTCCATGGACAACGCCGGCTGCACGATGCCTGCGGCGGGCTCGAGCCTCAGCTCATCGCGGCGCGGGCTGCGCCGACGACCGCGAGCTGCGGTCCCGAGCGCTCTCGGGGGCGGCGCCGCCGACCTGGTACGGCACGTCCTGGCCGAGATCGCCCTGCTCGACGGGCTCGGTGGCGGCGTGGGGGTTGCGCACGCGTGCCTGCGTCTCGCGGTCGCGGTGGCGGGCGCTCGAGGTGCCGCGCCTCGGCGAAACCGGCATCGACGCGCTGGCGCTGGCCGCGGCTGCGGCCGCGGTGAGCGCGACCGGCTGCGGCCTGCCGCCGGCGTGGCGCGCCAGCCGCACCGCTCCGACCGCGGTCCTCAAGGTCGACGCGCGGACCAAGAGCGACGGTTCGGCGCAGAGGCTCGGCGATCTCCACTTCCGCGGAGCGGAAAAGTCCAGCCTGAGCGACCCCGCGTGCTGACCCAGAAGTGACAACCTTGGTTTCACGTTCTGGGTCAGAAAAAGTAGTACGTAGCGGGGTCGCTCAGGCGTGGATCCTCGTACGGGTCGTGACCCAAACCTCTGGGTCAGCTTGGGTCAAGTGACTATCTGTCAGTAGTTTGAGATGTAGGGGACGTGAAATCACGGTCGCACTGGACGTGAAATTTGGGTCAAGCCGATGGTTGCCACGGTTTGGGTCAGCGGGGCGCGATATCAGGGAGGCGTTTGGCGACTCGAACTCGGAAGTGTTGGGGACCGCGGTCTTGTCGGCGGTCCTTTGTAGGTAGATGTTTCTCAATCGATACTGTGTAGTACATGCAGACCAGACCGCCATCCGTTTCCGAGTCACGCCGAAGATGCGCGGCCTCCTCGACAGGCTCCGAGACGAGGAAGACATCAACGTCTCCGTCGTGGATCATGCCGCCGCCCCACAAACCCGAACGTGCCTCACCACGACCTCGACGACGAGGCCGAGATACGCCACCTCGACATCGACTACCGGCTCACCGCAACCGCCGTGCACTGCGCGCCCGTAGCGGCCGGAACGAGCACCCCGCCGCCAAGTGAACCGCGTCAACCGGCCGCCTGGAGTGCCCCCGGCACCAAGACCGGCGGTTCCGTCGGTGGCCTGACGGACGCCTGAATCCCGGAAACTGCGCCACTTGGCGCAGTTTCCAGAAGCCGGCCGGGTCACCAGTGGCCGAAGGCGGCGCCGTAGACCTCGCGGTTTCCGTCGACCGGGGCCGCGGCGACACCGCGACGACGGCGGAGGTCCTTGTCGGTGGCGCTGGCCCTTGGCGCCGGGCGATCCCCGTCCAGGCGTCGACCTACCGCCTCTCGCTGAACCGGAGTTGAGCTGCCGGCCGTGGCCATCCCGCCGGAAGGCAGAAGGCAGTTGGCGACGACCGTCGTCCGGCTCGAGGCGTTGGCCGACGAACTCGTCAACGACGACCGGGTTGACGCTGGACTTGGGGGAAGCCGCCTACGGCGCGGGCACGGTCCACGGCAGCTTCGCCATCAAGGTTCGGGACACGACGGTGAAGCAGATTGCGCCGAAGCCGGACGTGGCGGTGAAGGAGGCGTTCGGCGGCGCGGTCGCGGCGGCGGCCGGGGCCGACAGCTGGACGTTCCTGGCTGTCGCGGTTACCGCCGCTACCTACGGCGGTAACGTTGGCACCCGTTTCATCCTTCCCGGGTCGGTATCGCCGGTTCCCTTCAGCCGTCCGACCGGCTGTCGCCGCGTACGCGGGCGAGCAGGTCGGCCCCCGTCTCGCATTCGATGATCCAGTCGCCGACCTGCGCGAAGCGGTCCGGGTCGGTGACGCCGGCCAGCGCCGCGGCGAGCCCCTCGCCCGAGGCGGCATCGAACTTGCGCGCCGCCAGACGGCACAGCCGCGTGCGCTCTTCGTGACGACCCTGCTCGACGCCCTCGGCACGACCCTCGGCGCGACCCTGTTCGACCCATTCACGGGTCCATTCCTGGACAGTCTCCTCCAGCATCGTCTGCGCCTCCTTCAACCGAGCCAGCGGGTCCTGAGCGACCGAGCGAAGCCGAGACGGCATCCGCAGCACCGTCGTCACCCATGTCGCGAACACCCCGTTCAGCTCCTCGTCGTCCTGACCCCGCAGGAGCTCGATCAGACCCTGCAACCGCTCCCCAAAACCCGACCGGCCGCGCGTCTTCTCCAGCCCGATCAGCGACGAGACCAGATTCCTCGACGGCAGCTCCGCGTCCGACAGCCGCGCCTCGTCCAGAAGATAGTACCGCTGCGAAGGCTGGTACTGTGACAGAGCCTCCCCGCCCGAAACCACCAGATCACTCATCTCCACCGCCGCCGTCCACGCCGCCCGCCCGTTGTAGATCACCACCGGCAGCACCGGCGGCAGCGCCTTGTGCGCACGAAGAACGCCGTCGGCCACCAACCGCTCGTACAGCAGCGCCGTGTACGACAGCATCCGCACCGACATCGCCGCGTCCACCGTGGCCTGGAACTCCAGCAGCAGCAACACGTAGAGCCAGCCCTCGTCCCGGAAGCGGATGCGCCACACCAAGTCGCCGTGACGCTGCCGCAGGTCGCGACCGACGTAGCTCGCCGGCATCGGGGTCAGCGTCTCGAAGTCCAGCGTGTCGCTCCACCCGCGCGCCGCGAACCCGTCGAGCAGGTCGCGGACCATGCGCGGACGGGTGAAGAACTGCTTGTACGCCGGATCGTGCATCGTGTGCGCCCTCGCCGTGACCCCGTTGCCACCCCGGGTGGGACGGTCTGGTCACGATCATATACCCCTGCCTGCCCGCCCCGGAGGAGCGATCGCGGCCACAGCAGTGACACGACGCGGTGCAGATGTCCCCTGGCGCTGCAGCGTCAGTACCGCGAGTGGCGGGACGCGTTGCCTGTACCCTCGCCGGGTCCGCCACCGCCGCCTCGGGTTGCAGTCGACGTCGGCCAGCATGGCGAGTTCACCGGGGCCGCAGGGAGGTCTCTTTGGGTTGCCCATTCCCCCAGTCCTCCATCAGGTGGCGGCGACGCTCGAACAGGTCCGACCGCGCGTAGGCCGCCTTGGTCTGGTTCCTCACTGCGTGGGCCAGCGCCGTCTCCACCACCTTCGAGAGGGTGGTTCGACGACCTCGACGACGTGTAGGAACTCGACCAGGCCGCCGGCGCGTTCCCTCGATGCCCAGGTCCGACGGGGGTTCCTTGATGCAGGTCAACGACCTGCGCAGGATGGTCGTACAATATTGCGTTCGTGTCAGTAATGCCTTGTTTCGAACCGCACCTGGGCTTCGGGGGAGGATGTCCCGGCCCAGTGTTGAGTTGAGCTGATGTGAAGCGGGCGGCGACTCCTTGCCCCTGTCCGCGGCACGGCAGGGTGGATCAAGGGCGTATCGAGTGGCCGGGACGCCCGCGACTCTGGAGTTGACCCGTGCCCGACCCGTCACCGCCAGCCGGAAGCGCGTCGAGCCGGCGCCGCCCGGCGCCAGCATGGCTGCGTCTCGCTTCGGTCTGCGTCGTGCTGGTCGTCGTGCCCGTGGCGCTCTACCTGTTCCTCTACCAGCGGTCGCGGGTGGAAGAGGCCACCATCCGCAATTTCCGGGCCCTCGCGGCCGTCGCCGACCGCGTCGGCGAGGTACTGTTCCGCTTGCCGCAAGTGGTCGACGGCTCGTCGTTCGGCGTCTCCCCCACGATGTTCGACCAGGTGACGGAGCTTCTGACCGGCAAGCCGCCGGGGACGGGGTGCGGCGGCGACCGAGGCGCCGCGCCAGCGGAATGGAAGTGGCCCCGGGAGTTTCCGCACCACCTGCAGCGCTCGCGGCGGACAACCGACGCACAGCGCCTGGAGTTCCGGTACCGGCTCGCCGCCCACCGGCTGTACGAGAGCAACCGGATGGACCACGGAGCGACCCGGGCGCTGTGGGACCACCTGCACTGCCTGATCGACACGCACCGCAAGTTCACCGAGCCCGGCGAGACGTTGGCGGTGCAGTTCAATCCGATGCCGCGGACGGCGCTACGCCCGGGGGGCCCGGAGTGCGCCCGGGGGCTGGCCACCGCCAGGTGCATCCGCCTCCGCGATCTGCTGGAGGCGGCGCCCTGCGCGGAATCGGCACCGTCGCCGCGCTTGCGCGCGGGCCGCGACGGCATGCAGGCGACGGTGGCCGACTGCCGGCGTCTCGAAGAGCGGTCCAGGGAGCTCCACGAGGCGCTGAAGTCGTTTCAGGGCTGGAAGGGCGTGACTCGGGCCGTCGATTTCTTCGGCATCCGCAGCACCGCGGATCTCGACGAGCTGATGAACGAGGCCACGGGATACCTGTCGCGGTACTTCGACAGCCACCTCATCGCCGACGCCGACGGCCTGATTCTGTTCGAGGCCGAGCCCGCGACCGTCTCGGAGATCGAGGTCGACGAGACGCGCGTGGAGACCCCCGGTTTCTCGCGCTACGTCGACATCTCGGAATTGCTTCGCGACGAGTTTGCGGCGACCGACGGCGGCGCGACCGGCGGCGCCGCGGCGCCAGCGGCGCCGGGGGCGTCGTTCCACGGCCGGTCCTTCGTGCGCGTCGTGGACGTTGAAGACATCCGCCTGCGGGTGTTCGTGCAACCGTTCATCCTGGACGGCGTCGCCATCGCCGGCGGTTCGCAGGCGGGCGCCGAGGCCGGCGCCGTCTCCTCGCGGGGCGGCGCGCCGGCCGACGCCGCCGCGGCGCGCGCGGTCCGGCCCACGTTCTACCTGGTCGGCGTGGTCGACGACCGTGAGTTCCGGAGCGCAGCCATCCGGCTGCGCCTGCGGATGGTCACCGACGCCACGCTGGTGCTGCTGGCCCTGTTAACGCTTGCGCCGCTCCTGTGGTTCTGGACGGCCGGGGACCGGGCGGTCGTGGGGCGTTTCGCCCTGCTCGGCGTCTGCGTGTTCCCCCTCGTGGGGGTGGTGTTGTCGACGGTGGTGGTGTGCGGAGTGATCGCGCACCGGCTGGACGAACACGCGCTCGACGGCGCGATGACTCGAGTGTCCGACCGCATCGCCGAGTTGTTCGACCGCGAGCTGAGCGATGAGATCGACCGGCTTCAGCGCGCCGTGCCCCGTCTGCTGGCGCGGGACCGGCGGGAGAGGCCGTCGCTGCCCTCGAGCAGGAAGCCGCGCCTGCGAGGAACCCCCGGCTCGGACGATCGGACGCTGACGCGGTTGGAGACGGCGCTCTACTGCGACGACGCCGACCGCGACCTCGACTACGACCCCGCGCGTCCCGAGACCTGGAGCGCGTCCCTCCTGAACGCCGAGGGCCGGCAGCGCGTGTGCCTGAGCGAGCCGGGCCGGGCGCGGCCGGCCCGGACTCCCGTCCTCGACCTCGGATTTCGCGCCTACTTCGAGCAGCCGAAGCAGGGTGTGCTGTGGCGTTCGCCGCCGACGGCCCGTCGTCGGCGGCCGATGGGCTGCCTCGTCGGCGACATGCAGGACGAAGAGTCGTTGATTCCGTGCCTAGTCGACAGTCTGCCCGAACCGTCGAAGCGCTTTTTCGATATGCCCGGCGCGGCGGGCGGCGCCGAGGCCCCCTATTTCCTCGAACGAATAGACTCGGTGATAGGAGGTCGGCTCGCGACCGTTCTCGCCGTCCATACCGGCCTCGCGGCGACCCCGGTGGCGACGGCCGGGGTTTCGCTGAACGCGCTCGACCGGGCGGTTCCGCCGCGCCACATGGACTTCGCGGTCGTCAATCGGGAGACCGGCCGGACCCTGTTTCATTCCGACGACGACCTCGCCATGACGACGTACTTCGTTGAAGACGCGGGTCGCGACCCGGCCCTGCGGTCGCTGCTGCGCTCGGGCGCGCGCGACATCATCGAGCTCGACTACGCCGGCGTTCCGATTCGCGCCCACGTGCGCCCGCTTCGGCAGGGCCTGCCGTGGGCGCTGGTGGTGTACCGGGGCCACGAGCTCGTGGACCGCCTGGGCGGGCTAACCGCCGCCCTCGCGATCTTCTTCACGCTCGTGGGCCTGTTCGTGGCCGCGCTCGCGACGGGTCTCGTGCTGCTCGCGGCGCGATGGTTCCGGCCGCCGGGGGCGTCGCCGGGGCTGCCGGCCGTCATCGGTCGCGTCATCGCGGTCGCGTCTGGTCTCCGGGGGGTGGCCGTCCCAGCCGCGCTGGCGGCGCTGCTGATCGGTTTCGCGGGGTTCTCCCGGCTTGCGTCGATTCAGCCGGCCGGTTGGCGCGTTCTGCCGTTCTTCGCGGTCTGTTCGGTCGCGAGCGTGGCCGTACTCGTCGCGGGTTGCGGCCTCGTGCAGCGCGGCTCGACCCGCGCCGCCGACGGCGGCGCGGACCACACGACCCGTCGGGTCTTCGGGCTCGCTGTGCTCATCGCGGCCGTGGCCGTCCTGCCGTCTGCGTTGTGGTTCGGTTACCACCGGTCGGCACTCGGCGTCGGCCTGAACCACTATCTGATGGATGCGACCCTTGAGGCGGTCGACCGCGCGCGGGAGGACTACCGGCGCGACAGCCTGCAGGCGCACGGCGCCGGGGCCGGGGTCGCCCCTGCCGGCGACCGTGCGCTGAGCCGGTGGCGCGAAGAACCGGACCCGGACCCTGGTTGGGTGCACCGGGCGCTGCGCCCCATCGTGGCGACGTCGGTGCTCGCCAACCAGTTGATGACCTATCGCGCTCGCCCTCCCGCGGACGCGGGCGGGGCTTCGTCGCTCCGTGACGTGTTCGCCGCCACGTTCCGCTACCCCGTCGGCTCCCCGGGGGCAGTGCTCCCGACAGGCGATTTCGGCCGGGTTTTGGCCTTGGCGATGGGATTGCTACTGTTCGCGGCGCTGCTCGCGGTTCATGCGTATTCGGTCTGCGCCGCGTGCACCGTCGTCGGTCGCCGCCGCTACGGTCTGGCGAGGCTGCCGAGCGCAGGGGTCCTGATGGACTCGAAGCAGGGACGCCCCACCGGTAGACCGTTGCGCGCCATCGTGGTGCACCGTGGCGGCCGGGGTTGGTGCGACTTCGTCTACGATCTGGCGGTGCACACGGGCCTCTCGCCGCGCGACCTCCGCGCCGAGCCGACCTCGAGTCGCCCGGGTTACGACGACCCATCCGGGCGGGAGGCCGATGCGGCGAAGGACGAGACGCTCTGGTTCGTTGAAGACATGGAGGAGGACACGCTCGAACGGGGCGCCGAGGGGCGCGCGCTCTTCGACCGACTGGAACGCCGGGTGAAGGGTGGGCAGCACGTGCTGATACGTTCGCGGGTCGTGCCGGACTACGACTGTTCCGACCGGCTCGCACGCGCCGGTCGGCGGTTCGGCGGCCGCGGCGATGACGACGCTCTGCCCGACTGGCGGAGCAGTCTGGCCCGCGAGTTCCATATCCTCGACCAGCGGTTGGACCACGCCGACGATACGGACCGGCACGATCGGTGGAGCAAGCTGGTCCGCGAGTTCCCTGTCTTCGTGCTAGACGGCGCGGACGCGCCCGAGCCGCGCCGCGACGGGCTGGCCGGGACGACGCACCCGGTCAACGAGACGATGCAGGAAGAAGCCGATGCGAATCCGGACCTTCGGCACGTCGCGCCGAGGGTGTCGGCCGAGGTGCTGGCGAGCGTGGCCGACGGGGCCGTGCGCGACCGCGAGGCGGGCGCCCTCGCTGTCGCGCGGTTCGCAAAAGCCGAGGCCTCGGGCTTCAGACGGCTCTGGACGGAATCGACCCACGACGAGCAACTGCAGCTCTACGCGCTCGCCCGAGGCGGCGTGGTCTGTTCGCGCCGCACGGCGGCGTTGTCGAGTCTCGTGAACCGCGGCATCGTGAGGGAGGACCTCGAGACGGGCGTGGTCGAACTGCGCAGCGAGGCCTTCCGCCAGTTCATCGAACACGATGTCGACCGCGGTGAGCTCGACGCGTGGCGTAAGCAGGGCGACGGCGGCGCCTGGCGCTTCGTCTGGCCGCCGCTGGTGATCGGTGGGGTGCTGGGGCTGGCGTTCCTGGCCATGGCCAATCCAGAGATGCGCGCGACGCTGCTGACCACCCTGCTGGGCCTGCTGCCCGCGGCATTGCCGCTTCTCGGGGCGCGGAGCGGTGGTTCGTCCGGGTCCGCCGGCGGGACCGGCGCGTGACGGCGCGGCGAGCGTCGCGGTCACCGTCTGGGCCGGAAGGCAGCCGACGAGAGCCTGGGGCCGCGGCTGTCCACCGGCGCGGTCCGGCGCTGACGGAATGAACCGTGGGAGGATGACAGAATGAGCAGTGACAGCACGTGGCTTATCGTCTTGGTCGTCGCCGTCATCGTGATCGCCCTCGGCATTGCCGCCGTCATGGTCGCGGTGGCGCTGCCCCTGTTGAGTCGAAACGCGGCCGACATGCAGGGCCACGAGCAGCGCGTGAAGGCCTCGAATGGCCATGTCATCCAGGCGATCCGGGAGGTATTCGAGGATGCGCGGGACGAGAATCGGGAACTGAGGCACGATGTCGAGGAAGTCCTGCGTGAATTGCGGGACGTCAGGCGACAGTTGCGTGACCGGGAGCGGGCCGAGCGAAGCCCCGCGACCGATGTAGAACGAGACCTCGCACGAGCCTTGTCGAACGTCGAGCGGGTCATGGACCGCTTGATGCGGTCCCGTCCCCTGAGAATACGTTCCCTGTCTCGAAGTGTGGACGAGATGCTGCGCGAACTGCGGGAGGTCCGGGAGCGCCTCGGAGAGTCCGGATCTTCCGTCCCTGGTGAGACCCCGGCACAGCCGGACGCGTCAGAGCCCGGGGAATCGCCCCCTGAGGCCGCAGGGCAAGCCGACGAGGCAGAGTCCGAGGTGGTGACGAACGGCGAGACGCCGCCGCAGGATTCGGAACCGCGCTGACGACTATCACTATCGACTGGCAACGCCGTGGTCGCGCGGATCGAATCCAGCATCGGGAACCCATTGGCGGAGGGACCGTCCACCCATCGCGGCTCCGAGATGGGCCGGTGGTTCGGGCTTGAAGTGGCCTGCCGACGCAGGTCACCCCCTCAAGCTATCCCCCCATCCGGGGCTTACGCCCACCGCGAAAGGGCTCTGAGGGGGAAGGGGGGAAAGCGAAGCACCCGTCGAAGTCCCTACTCGCCAGAAACCGGCGGGAGCACCACGCGCTCGATGGTCAAGAGACGCTGATCGAGCTTCCCAAGGGCGACTTCGACAGCACGCAGCCGTTCGTCGAACGCGTCGAGTCGCAACTCGATACGGTCCATGCGGGTGTTCAGATCGTCGATGCGAGCGTTGAGTCCAGCCAACTGCGCCAGCAGCAGGCCGGCGACCGTCAGGACGGCCATGACGATGGTCAGGCCTGTGCCGACGACCGTGCCGATGATCCACTTCGTATCGGTGCTCACATGCTTAGCCTAACACGCCGCCGCCATGGCCGTCACGGAGTGTTGGCGCTCCGTTCGCCGTGACCGATTGGGCTCGCGCGTCTGCGTACTTCTTCCGGAATACGCCCGCAGTCGTTCCATCGGGTGCCTCGGCTGCCGCCGAACAGTGTGGCCGGTCACCGGCTCCTCGGTTTAGAGGCCGCATGGTGGACGGTCCCTCCACCACGAGGATGCAATTTGTTCCAGCTGTGCGCCACGGTGGCGACGGCATGCTCGCCGTCGACCACGGCGGTGAGCAAGCCGCTTGAGGGCGGGGCTTGGCACCGCGTAGCTGTCCATCAGCTCGGTGCTCGTCGGTTTCGTTGCCGTAGCCGATCTCAGACATCGTACGGAACCCGGCCGGCCCGGATGCTCACGCCGCGAACGCCCCGATACTCGGTCTCGATCACGCGCTCGCTGGGCCTGAACCGCAACGTCACCTCGCCGCCGTCCCACCTGTACTTCCTGATCTTCGCCTCTGACGACATTGATGTCTTCTGCTTTCGCCTGCGGTCGGTCCGTCGCCTCGCTGGTTCCATTCGAACGCTGTCTCGACTTCGGCCGTCAGAGGGCGAGCCCGAGCAGGCAGAGGCCGGTGGCCGAGCTCCCGGGGTGCGGAAGATCGCCCAGGGCCGCCGGTGGTGCGTAGCGCCGTCGGCCGGAGCCGCGAAACCGGCGGATTGTGCGATCCGACATCACACGACGACCATCCGTCACGGCGCGAGGAGGCCGAGGCGGCGGAGGGCGGGGCCGGCGTCGACATCGGGGTGCGGATAGATGGCGTAGGCCTCTCGATAGCGGGCGGCCGCGGTGGCGGCATCGCCCGTCAGCTCGGCCAGGCGGCCCTGCTCGAGGCGCAGCCGGGCCGATTCCTGCTTGGTCAGCGCGCGGTCGTGCAGCGCCTCGGCCCGTGCGAGCCACGCGGCGACGCGGTCGGCATGGCTGGCGGCGTCGTTGTCGAGCACCGCGTCCGCCATGCCGAGCAGGCAGGGGTAGCAGTCCTCGGCTCGCTCCAGCAGATCGGCCAGGGGCTCCTGCAACGGCGAGTCCACCAGGACGATCAGTCCCAAGTAGTTGCCGTAGTGGGTTAGCAGGTTGCTGCGCTGCCACCGTTCCCAGACGGCGGCAGGCTGCTGCCGGTCCAGCAAGTCGAGGAAGTAGCGCTCTGCGCGCGGGTGGCGGTCCAGGTTGGCGGTGCCCCCGCTGCCCTCCCCCAGCACCTCCAGCACGAAACCACGATGGCCGAAGCCGCGGTCCTCGGGATAGATGTCGTAGTTGGGAAGCAGGAACACCGGCCGCCGGGTGGAGTCGACGAACTTGTCCAGCGTCCTCGCTCTCTCTTCCTGCGGCAGGAAGGGATTGAACAGGCGGTTGCCGAACACGAGGCCCTGCAAGCTGTAGAGGTCGACGTCGGGCCGCCGCTCCTCAACGAAGCGGTAGTAGCCGAGGGGCCCGATGGCGTCTCCATGCACGAACAGCACGGCGTCCTGCGGCAGCAGATCGAACATCGCCTCCACATGCCGTTCCGCGAAGTCGCTGTTCGAGCGGTCGTTGGCCGGCCAGCTCGCGGATACCGACACCGCCACCATCACCGCGCCGACCACCACCACCGCGGCCGCCGACCGCCTGGCCCGGGCCGCGCGGGAGGTTTCCGGCTCCCGCGCCGGCCGGCGGGCCGCCACCCACCCCGGCAGATGTTCCGTCAGCCACTGCAGGCCGACGGCCGCCCACAGGGCGGCCACGCCATAGCAGGTCAGCGGATAGGGCCGGAACACGGCCAGCCAGAACGGGTCGAAGTCGAACCCCAGGAGCGCTATCAGCACCACGCTGTTGCCGAGCAGGGCGACGACGCCCGAACCGGCGAGGGCCGTCGCGACGAGGCCGCCGCCCCGTGCCAGTACCCCGAGGCCGAGCACGGCCAGAACGAATCCCGGCAGGGTCGTCTGGCGTACGAGGTCGGCCGCGAACCAACCCAGGAACGCCGCGCGGTCGCTCCAGCCGGCGGCGGGACTGGCGTCGACGCCGCTGTACCCCTGCCGGCTGACGTAGAACCAGAAGTCGCCCCAGGAGTCGATGGGGCCGTAGAAGCTGATGGCCGGCGCCTGCTGCGACAGCCACACCATCCACGCGTACGGCAGGGCGGCGGTCACGAAGGCCGCCCCGAGCAGCCGCGGCAGCCGCGGAAGAACCTCGCGCCACGCCGGCACGAGGGCCAGCGCCAACCCCGGCGTCGCCAGCACCATGAGCGGCCAGTGGTTGGCGAGGCCCGCCCCCCAGGCTACGGCGGCGCACCAAAGGGCCCATCGACGCCCCGGGTCGCGCCCTCCGAGCAGCACCAACGCGTAAGTCGCGAAGAACAGTAGCGCGTTCAGCGTGTAGACCTCGGTGATGATGGCTTGCGACCAGAACTGCTCCGAGGCGCCGAAGAGCCACGCCGCGGTCACGGCCGGCAGGAGCGACGCGCCCAGCAGTCGCGCGCACGCGTAGACGGCGCCGCAGGCCAGCGCCCCGAGCACCGCGCTCGAGAGGTGCCCGAGGAACGCCGGCTCGCCGAACGGCAGGCGGGTGAACAAGTGGACGATGAGCGTGTGGATGGGGTAGCCCGGCGGGTGGGCGACGCCGAGGTGCGCGCCGGCCATGAGGAACAGGCCGTCGTCTTCCAGCACCACCGTGCGCGGCAGGGTGGCGACGTAGAGCGCCAGGGGGCCGAGGACCGCCGTGGCCAGCGCTGCGATGTCGGGCCGGCCGACCCGAAACGGCGCCCTACCCTGCAGCGCCCCACTGCCCGCGGCAGACGGGCTGGGCGAAGCGGGCCGCGCACCTGACGGCGCGCCGGCCGCGCGCCGGAGCTTCCTCCGCCTCGCCCTGCTGGTCATCGGCGCAGCCCCGACGTACTCTGGCGGGTCTTCTTGAAGCCGACGGACCGCTGGGCTGCGGAGTCGCCAGACCCAGTCGTCAGTTCAGCGGTTCGGTGCGACGCCCGCACCACCTCCAGCACTCGCGATGCCCACCGCCGGTAGAAGTCGGGATCGGAACGTCGGCCTGACGCCGGCCGACCTTGCGGAACGATTTCGCCCCGGCAGAAAGGAAAGGCCCCCTCCCCCCCGGGCGGCGGGGGAAAGGGGGCGCGGTGGGAGATTACGAACGCCTCCGCCGAGCGTTACCGCCGCCGGTACCGGCGGTAGCCACCGACGGCCATCAGGGCCGCCAGCAGGAGCTGCGCGATGACCGGCAGGGCCGGGACCGCGAGATCCCAGATGTAGAACGACAGGTCGTTGGTCCTCATGTTGCCGACCATGCCGTAGAGCACCAGCGTCTCGGCCATGCTGCCGTCGGTGCCGCCGTCCGGCATGTCGTCCCTCTTGACCATCAGCTTGGTCCTGCCCATGGTCTCGCCGGCCATGATCATGATGTCCTCGATCATGTAGTCGTCTTCGGCGGTGGCGGTGCTGCCCTCGCCGGCCATGATCATGATCGTGGTGTCCGCCTTGACCGGGCTGCTGGCCATCACCTCGATGTCGTACTCGAAGCCCTCGACGAGGTTCATGTCCGAGGGGCCGGACAGCGTGAAGGTCGTCGAGTCGCCATCGATGATCGTCAGGGTGGCGGCGTTGCCGACCTGTGCGTCGCCCTTCCAGGCGGTCAGGACGATGGTCTCGTTGGCTTCGTCCATCCCGTCGGCGACCGGCGTGACCATCAACTCGGCCATGCCCATCTTCTCGCCCTCGGCAATCATGATCTCCATCATCTCGGGCATGATGCTGTAGTCGTCCATGGCCATGGCCGTGCTGGTCGCGTCCACGGCCAGCGTCAGGGTCATGTCTTCGGAGGCGGCCTTGTTGGACTCGATCTTCACCATGACGGTCGCCTCGCCGTCGGCCTCACCGATGGCATCCGGTTCGACGCTGAGGGTGTAGACCTGGCCGTCGAGCACCATGATCGTCAGTTCCTGGCCCACGCTGGCGCCACCGACCTTCGCCCTCGCCACGATGGTCTCGTCCTGGCTGTCGGCGTCCTTGGCGGTCTTCAGCATGAACTCGGCCTTGGTCTCGCCCTCCATGATGGTCACGTAGTCGGGCACGTCACCCGGCCCCGGCACCACCGTGGCGCCGGACGCCCGGTAGAGCTCGATCTTCACGTCGGTGTCCAGCGCCGCTTTCGGATCGACCTCGACCGTCAACGTCACCTCATCGCCTTCGTTGACCTCGGTCTGGCTCGCGGCCAACTTGTACGTATCGTCGTCCTCGATCTTCACCTTCACCTTCTGTGCGTCACCGAGGACGACAGTAGTGGCCCCGCCGGGAGTGGACCCGCCGAGCGTCGTCGAGAACGAAAGG
Organism: Vicinamibacterales bacterium; assembly: GCA_965243615.1. Taxonomy (GTDB): domain Bacteria; phylum Acidobacteriota; class Vicinamibacteria; order Vicinamibacterales; family UBA8438; genus JAJEEA01. The sequence continues at coordinate 71,988 of CBDEVO010000001.1, forward strand.
CTCTCGTCGTTGTCGTCTCCATCGTGTTCCGCCGACATCGTGGAGGTCCCCATGATCTGACCTGCCATGATCGTGATCGTGCTCGAGGATCCGGCAAAGGACCAGGAGCCGGCCGCGGCCGGGTTGTGATCGAGCGACAGGCTGACCGTGACGTTCTCCGACAAGTGAAGCGGCCCGGTATACTCGGCCTCGGGGTGACCCAGCGTCGCGGTGATGTTCACCGACTCGCCTTCCATCACCGTATCGGCGGAGACGGCCATCGTCACCGTCCGCACGCTGTCGATCTCCTTCACCGACACGGAGGGAGCCGAGACGCCGGCGTAGCCCGCATCCGTGGTCGCAACGGAGTGACGGATCGTTGCGCTGCCGCTGACCGTGTCCACGTCCGCTCCGGCCATCACCGTGATTGTCTGCGTGGCGTTCCACAGGACAATGTTGTCATTGAGGGCCGTGGTGGGATCGGAGCCGCCGGTCTCGGGTGCAAAGACGATTGAGGCATGCGACATGTCGTCCGTGTCATCGTCGGGAGTGTTGTTGTCCTTCTTGAGCATTGCCGAAACGTTCGCGTTGCGGTTCGATACCCTCAGCGAAACCGTCACATCGGCGCCCGGCTCCGAGCCCAGGACGATCGAGTACGTCCCCATGCCTCCCTCTCGGATGGTCAAGCTCCTTGGGGCCACGTTCACTCTCGTCTCATCGTGGTCGTCTTCGGTGATCCTCACCGTCTTTGGCGATCCAAGGCCCGTGATGCTCAGCACCTCTTCGCCGTTCGCCGAATTGGTGTCATCCAGCGCGTTCACGGTGATCAGCCTGGGCCGCGGGGCTGTGTTCGCAGCAAACGTCAACGTGCTGGGGGTGGCGGCGTCGGCCAAGGCGGCCGTGCCGTCCACGGTGTACTGGAAGTTGGCGTCGCTGTCGACGGACACGCGTGTAACGGTGATGGCGACCTCCGCTGCCGGTGTTCCGTCCAGCGTCACCGTGAAGCTGTTGGCGCTGCCCTCTTCCACCTCCAACCTGGACTCAGACACCACGGTGGCGGTCGCCTGCGCGGCCGCCTCGCCGGCCGACAGCGCCACCACCGCCGCCAGCGCCAGCACCCAC
>CBDEVO010000002.1:0-47280 GCA_965243615.1 Vicinamibacterales bacterium
GCCGGCGGGCGTAGGCGTGGATCGTCTCGGCGTCGGCGTTCAGCTGCAGGGCGGCGAACCTCAGGATCTCCCCGTCGATCTCCAGGGGCGTCTGTTGGGGGAACCGGCCGAGCACACGCACGAAGGCGACCTGGTACGCGAAACCCAATCGGTTGTGGGGGCCCCGCCGCAGGGCGATCTCGCGGCGGTCGGCCTCGAGGAAGGTCGCATCGCGGACCAAGCGCGGGCGGGAGATGTCGGGGTCGGAAACCGGCACGGCTCTGTCCCAGAGAAACGGGCGTTCTGACCGAACAGTTCAGCAGCATGGAACAAGACGCGTTCCGTGTTCTGCATCTGTCAGATACAATGCCCGAAGCCGCATTCCATGGACAGGCCGTGAAGACCGTCGCCTATCTGCGCGTCTCGACCCCGCACCAGGACGTGAGCAGCCAGCGCCTCGCCATCCTCGAGTACGCGCGGACGCACGACATCCGCATCGACGACTTCATCGAGGCGACCGCCTCCGGACAGGCGTCGGAGAAGCGCCGGCGGCTCGACGAGCTGACGAGCGTCCTGCAGCGCGGCGACCGCCTGGTCGTCAGCGAGCTCTCGCGGCTCGGCCGGTCGCTGGGTCAGATCGTGACCATCCTCGACGCCCTCGCCAAGGCCGGGGTCGCCTTCGTGGCGCTCAAGGAGAACATCCGGGTCGAGGGCAAGCGCGACATCCAGACGAAGGTCATGACCACGCTCTTCGCGCTGTTCGCCGAGGTCGAGCGCGACCTGATCTCCGAGCGCACCCGCGAGGGCCTCGCCCGGGCCAGGGCCTCGGGCCGGAAGCTCGGGCGCCCGAAGGGCTCGCTGGGCGTCTCACGGCTCGACGGCAAGGAGGACGAGATCCGGCGCTTCCTCGAGCTGGGCGTCTCGAAGACCGCCATCGCCAAGCTCACGGGCGTGTCCCGGACCGCGCTCTACAGCTTCATGAGCACCAGAGGACTCAGGCCGCGGCCTTAGCGTGTATTTCAACACGAATGGTGTCGGTACCCTTTCGTCGACGGCACCATGCGCACCGAGGCGCGGCTGACAGCCGGCCGCTATTCCCACATCCGTGTCAGGCGTATCGCCTTCTTGGCCTTGGCGAGCGTTCCTCTGACGAGTTTTCCGACGCGGTTCCACTTTCAGTTGGTTCTCGAACTCTTCCACCAGCGTTTCCATGTGCCGGCCGTGGAACGTTTCGAGTCGCTTTACGCATTCTTGATCGCCGGGGTCACTCCCGGTGTCTCAGTAGCTCCTTCCTTATTTTGTGGTTCACCACTACTGCCCCGAATAGGGCTCCATGTTCGAAAGCGGTCCCGCAAAGGTCGGCGATCTTCTGGGGGGGTCCGGTTCCGGGGATTCTCGAGTTCGTTCACGGCGGCCCCGAACTCGCGGGCCGCTCTTTTGGCATTCTCGAACGCTTGCTCGTCGACGCTCTTTCCGCCCTCTTCGTCATCGAGTAGTTCGTCGAGCGTGTCTTCTATCCATCGGACGTTGGTTCCGTTCCCGGTCGGAGTGTTATTCGTCATGTCGTGTTTACTGTGATCCCTCCTGGACCGTTGGTTCCGGCGGCATGTAGATGTCTCGAATCACCTCCCGCGCCCCGGGCGTTTCGGTGCAGGTGCCGCAGCAGGGATCGACGTGGCGACCCATCGCGCTGTGGCTTGGATTGATCCTCGCGGTCGCGAACACTCACGCGGGTCCCTTCCCGTCATCCGAATCGCCGAGCACGCGCCGCACTTCGTCCACGTCGAGGGACAACGCCGCGGCGATGGCGTCCAGCTCCTGCCCGAGGCCGCGAAGCTGCCGGATGGACCGGGAGAGCGCCTGCTCGGCCTGGTCCGCGCGCCGCCTCTCGCGTTCCTTCTCCCGCCGCTCGTAGTCCGCCTGCCGGCCCCAGGAGATCGAATCGCGCAGCAACTGGTCCTCGCCCTCCATGAACCGACGCACGTCGGATTCCGACGCCGCCCGCTGGAGCTGACGCAGCACGAAGCTGTACTCCGGCGGATACGCCGACTCGTCGATGGTCAGCACCAGCGCGCCGCCCCGTTCGATGCGCGCGTCTCCCTGGTCGAAGATCGACAACACCCGCTCGAGCTCGTCGCGCCGCCGCCCCCGCAGCCGCGGGATCTGCACGATGTGGCTCCGGTGGTGGATGCCCGCGATGAACGGATGGTCGGCGTCGATCTCGGCGCCGGTGTGGCGCTCCGTCGCCCGCGGACACACGTCGAGCACCGCCTCGTCCGACAGCCCGAGGTCGTAGCCCAGGAGGTAGATGGTGACGATGGGCGCCGCCTCGCGGCGCCCCGAGGGATGCTCGATGATGTTGGCGGGGCTGCACAGTTGTTGGCCGAGGTAGGCGCGGAAGCGTTCCACGACGGTGGGCGCGTTGGTCTTCTGGATCTCGATGAGCACCTGCCGCTCGCCGCCGTCGGGGGTGCGCACGCGCGCCGCGAAGTCCATGCGGAACAGAGCGAGGGGCGGCTGCACCGCTTCGCCGTCGTCTCGGGGTGAAGCGGCGCGGGGGGCCGCTAGCTCCTGCGGGCGCAGCTCCAGCGACTCGATGTCGAGCCCGGCGATGCGGCCGACGAGGAGGCGCGCCGCCCGGTCGTCCTGCATGAGGTACTTGAAGGCGGCGTCGTAGATTGGGTTGGCGATCTGCATACAGCTATTTCAACCTCGCCGCCCGCGTGCGTCAACCGACTCGTGAACGCCGACGCACTTCCTCCGCCTCGTAGCGGCAACATGAAAAAAGGGGTGATGACGAAGCTGCGGCTGCAGGCCGTAGCGCTGGGCGAGCCCGGCCGTGAGCTCGGCTCTCGCCGACGTGTCGTACCGCACTGTCGCGCCGGCGACACGACGGGGCTGTCGGTCGTCTACCACGCGGCCGTCGACTGGCACGAGCTGGTGAAGCACGCTTCCGACGTCGCCGACGAGCGCTCGATGCTGGCCCGTGCCGACCGGAAGGTCCTGCGCCGACGCGGCCGCGTGATGGTGAGGCGTGTGGATTCCTGCCCCCGCCGCGGTAGCCAGCGGGGAGTAGCCCGACTTCGGCAACGGACCCACTTCCGTTCCCCCGCGGTGTTTCGGCTTGCCGGCCGGGGCGGTTCTGTGGAAGAATCCCGGCGCCAACGGTTCTGCGAGCGGTCCGACGTCGGGCCGCCCGCTCCATAGAAGACCCGGCGCCAGCCGGGAAAACAGCGGGACCCGCATCACGTTCGCGGAACTGTTGGCAAACCGGCCCGGCGGCCAATTCAGGCCGGGGCCAGGAGGTCGTCATGCGCAGGCAGGCCGCGGGTCGGCGGCATCGTCGCGATCTTTGAACCGGCTCCAAACCCGCGCAGAGGATGGACATGGCGGTGGCCGTCAGCAGGATGGTGTTTGGTGCCCTGGTACACCTGTGGACGCTGGTTGGCAGGGAGCGTGAGTTCGCGCAGGGCGCCACGGCTTCTACCAATGTGCCGTCCCCGGCGGAGATGGCCGCGAGCAGGCGGCCGGCGAGGATCTTGGTGCAGTTCTGGGGTCGGGTCGGCAGCCGTCAGTAAGGTTGTCGGTTGTCGCGGCCCTCCGCATGCGGGCAAGCGTGGGTGCGATCAAAGGTCGGGTGGGGCGGGTCTGGCGAAGCACCGGCCTGGGTCGTTGTCTACGACGCAGGCGAGCTTGCCGATTCGGGGGCCATCCGCGAATGCGACGGATCCGCGATGGGTGTGCTGGTCCGCGGGTCAGTCGGCGGCCGGTTCCGCGCGGACCCAGCTCCGTCGTTCGAGAGCGCACCAGTGGTTGATCCAGAAGAGGAGGGAGAAGGGCGGCGCGCCGACCGTGCGGCCGGCTGGCGGTGAGGTTCTTCCAGAGGGCGGGCGATGGTCGCCGCGGTGGCCTGGCCCGCGTGGGGGAGACGCGAAGACGGGCGTCGCCACCTCGTGAACCGGCGCGCTCGCCGCCAGCCGGCACGCGGTCCTGGCGCTCGAGTCGGGCGGCGCGGCTGGTGTCCCCGGTCTGCTTCGGGCCGAGCTCGAGGACTACAACCGCGCCGACTGCCTCTCGACGCTACACCTCGCCGCGTGGCTGGAAGAGCGCCGGCGCGAGCTGCAGTTGGCTCGGATGAGACAGACGGATCGCGGCCGGGTCCAGTGCCACGTGATCGCGCCGGCGCTGGTGCCGCGCAAGCCGGGCGAGCGGATCAGGACCGACCGGCGGTACGCGTGGAAGCTGGCGGCGGGGCAGCTGACGGTGGTGCAGGCGCCGACGCCGGCCGAGGAGGCGGTACGCGACCTGTGCCGGGCTCGTGATGACGCAGCGCCGGGTCCCGGAGCCCGGCCAGAGTGTTCGTGTCGATCGTCTCGAGAAGCTTCCTCGCCTCCGTCGACGAGAGAACCGGCGTCGACCCCCTTGGTGACGACGTACTCGGCCCCCGCACCGCGGCCGCGGGGTTCACCGGGAGGGCCTGGCTGACGACGAGCCAGTCGCCGAGCATGCGGATCGCGGTGCGGGCGTGCTTCTGTGCGATCCGAGGCAGAGCGTCGACAGGACGGCGAGCCGGCGATCTGCCGGAAGTGCCAGCGATTCCGACCGCCTCCCCGGGCGGGGCACCGCGGAACGGACCGAGCGTGTGATGACGACAGAGACGGGAGTTCAAGTTCTCGGAGGAACCGCTTGCCGAACGCGTTACTGCGCCAGGTGCGGTCCGGGACGCTCGACGAGTTCCCGGCTGCTGCCCTCGGCCGAGAAGCGGGCGCGCGACGTCGGCAAGAAGTTCGACCGGCTCGCGTCGCGGCAGATCTGGTACACCTTCATGGCCGGCCAGGCGTACGCGGTGGCGACCGGCAAAGCGCCCTCGAAGCGGAACGCAGAGGTCATGGTGGTGGAGACAGGTCATGCGCTTGGCGGTCGGGAGGTGTTGCGGTTCGCGCCCGACCGGCTCGAAGAGTTCGACGAACTGATCGCGGACGCACTCCGGCTCTGGCGTGCTAGAATACCGACATGGCGATTCCGGCCCGAGACCGAGACGAAGCCCGTGAGCAGCTTTCCGACCACGAACTGAGGTTGCAACGGATCGAGGAAATCGTCGGCAGGACCGAAGGAGCTGTTCACGATCTCGGCGTCCGCGTCGGCAAGGTCGAGCATCGCCTCGACGAGATGGAGTCGATCCTCAACAACCACACGAATGCTCTGGAATCGGTAGCCAGATCGTTGCGGGCCATCGGTGATCACCTGGGCGTGAAGTTCCCGCCGTCGAAGCTCGACTAGACCGCCCGAGCTTCCTCGCCCAGCAGCGCCGGCAGAGCCTCCCGGAAATCGCCCGTCGACAGACCCCGCAGATACAGCAGCGGCAGCACCTCGGAAACCTGCGGAGAGCGGCGCATATAGGGAGGCAGAATGCGGCTGGTGAACCGTTCACGCGAGCCATCGGCATCGACCCGCTTGTCGTTCACCCGCGGCGCCCGCACCGGCCATGTGCCCGCCCCGCAGGTCACCGTGCGCTCCTGCGCCTGGCCGTTCCGCACCACCAGCCGGTGCCCGTCCGCATCGCGCACCTCCGCGAACCGCCCGATGTACTCCGTCACCTCGGCCTCCAGGGCCGTCATCAGCATCCGCCTTGCCCCTTCGCGAGCCAACGTGTCCAGCGTCGGCGGCACGTTCCGCGGCCCGTCAGCCCCGCCGCTGCCAACCCCCTCACCAGCCGAGGCCGTCGTGGGCGCGTCGGCGACCGCGGGGTTGTCTTCGTTCCTGTTGTCGGGTACCGTCAGCATGGGTGGTGTCTCCTTCCCCCCGGCCTTGCCTGCCAGGGTGTTTTGCGTTGTTCACACGGAAGGGTACGCCACCTGCCTCACGCCGCGATCCAAGCGGTTCATGGTCGGCGCTCGGAACCGTTCCATCCCGCCGAGCGTCCGCGTCTATATATGCTATCGATCTCCTCACGAGTCAACCCGTGGTCCGCCGCAACTTGCGCCAGCCACTTCTCGGTCAGTCTTCTAGCTACTTCGTTTCTCTTCGGCGTACCTTTCTCCGCATCACCCGCCGTGGTACTCGGTGCGAGCGGTAGCCACCCCTCTTTCCCTAACCGGGTCACTCGGAGCTCCGCCTCCCGCTGTGCGTTTCGCCTTGCCGCCACGATCGCCAGAAACACCGCCCGTTCGCCAGCCGCTTCCGACGCGGATCCATCCTCGCCACTGCCGTCCATCGACACTGCCTCGACCGCCGGCCGCTGGGCGACCGACCCCGGAACCGCACCCTGCCCACTGAGGCCGAGCAACCCCGCCCCGGCCACCGCCACCCCGCACGCCACGACGCTCCCCACTGCTCGTCTCATCGCTGCCTCGTTCTGTCGCCGCTTCGCTCTATCTGCAGCAGTCCCTCCCTGATCAGCCTCGCGACAAACGCTACCTTGCTGTCTCCGTCAAGGCATTCAGGAAGAGTGGCCACCTCGAAGCGCTCCGTGTGGACCACGAACCGCACCGCCGGCTCCATCCATCTCGGAAACTCGAGCTCCTGTCCGCACAAGCCGAGGACGCACGCGCCCCCGCGTTCCTCCAGTTCAACCCTCAACCCCAGTCTGCGTACCACTGTGGACGCAAGCGTGACCTGCCCCGCCACACGCGAGCTCAGTACGTCGTTGAACAGCGGCCCATTGGCCGTCGATAGCTCATTCCGGAAATGTCGCCACACGTCCGCGGCCGGTAGGCATGACACCAGAACCTCCAGCTTTTCCCGGACCATGCGCGCCATCGTCTCCGTCGACAAGGTACCGTCCGCAAAACCAAGCGGCAGTGAGTGGCGCAGCGACTGCTCTTCGAGCGCAGTCGCCGCCACGCTCTCCAGGAGAAAAGCCGCCCAGGTGAAGGCTGTGAGCCCAAGCGTAATGTGAAGCGACGTGTCGTCAGTCGACCGAGCGGAGTGAAACACGCCCCGCGGAATATAGACGGCACTGCCCGCTTCCAGGTCGAACTCCTCCGTCGCCGCCCCCGGCGCATCCCGCCCTGAATCGAACGCCTGTCCCTTGAGAGGAAGCGTTACCTTGGCGTCGTAGATGGTCCACCGCTTCCGGCCCGAAACCTGCAGAACGAATACGTCATGTGTATCCCAGTGGACCTGGAACCCTTGTGCGTCGGGAGGCGTAAGGTAGATGTTGGTCTGCACCCGCGAGCCGAAGGTCCAGCCGATCAAGGCGCACAGTTGACCGAGGGTGGGAATTCGACGCTGAAGTTGATTAAAGATGATCGTGGCGCCGTCGTCGAAGTGCCTGGACACCCGGCGGGCGTCTATGCGGCCGGCTCGATTGGTGTAGCTGTCCTTGGGGATGTCCTCATCGCCCCGCGTCAACCTGACTTCAGGATGAGTTGCGCCGTGACAGCCCAGAACGGTGTCGAGATCCGACCAAGTGACGAGGCCGCTATAGTAGTTCCGGTCGGCCCGTGCAATGCGGCACAACCGGCGTTCGTAGTAATCTCCCTTGAACTCCTTCGGGGAACAAGGGTCAATCAGCCACGCGAACGCGTCTTGGCCGCGTGCCAACCCTGTTGCTACAGCGGAAGAATGTAAAAAAGACAATGTAACACCAACGGGTTGCTATACCTGTACCGGACCCGGTTTCTTGGACACAAGTTTGGGCTACGCGGCTTGGCGTAACTCGTGCTCCTCTCGTGCCTCGAGTGGCGTGCGATAAGCCAGCTTCTCGAGGCGCCAGCACCGGTTGTAGCGCTCGACGAACTCGGCGACGGCGGCGTGCACGTCGGCGAGATTTCGAAACACCCGGCCGTAGACGGCTTGCTCCTTGAGCGTGCGGTTCCAGCGCTCGACGACCCCGTTGGTCTCCGGCTCTTCGACGAAGCCGAAGCTGGGGCGGATGCCCCAGTAGCGGACCTGGTTGAGGAAGTGGTCCGACAGATACTGGCTGCCGTGGTCCATCCGCAGCGCCAGCCCGCGGGCCACGTCGGCCTCGACCGAGCCGCAGCGTCGCCGGAGCCCTTGCGCGACCGGCTCGAGGGCCGCGAAACGGCTGCCCACCTTGCACACGTGCCAGCCCACGCACTCGGCGTTCCAGTGGTCGACGGCCGCGAAGGTCCAGACCCAGCCGTCGTCGACGGTCAACACCCGCACGCCGTCGGTACCCCACATGACGGGCGCCGAGGTGACAATTGTGCCGTCGTGCCGCTGCGGCTCACCCTGCCGCCCGCGATGCGGCGAGAGCAGGCCCTGCGCGCGCATCACGCGCAACACCCGTGTCCGCGAGACCCGGATCCCGTCGAGGATCCGCAGCCGCGCGTGGACCTTGCGATGGCCCTCGCCCTGGAACGGAGAGCGGGCCAAGTCGCTGTGAATGGCCGCCAGCAGCTGCGCATCCGACAGCGCGGGCGTCGGCCCGCGGCGGCGCGGACTGTCAGCCGACGCTGAACGCTGCACGCGAGCCCGCCGCGCGTAGAACGACGAGCGTGACCGCTCCCACGTTCGGCACACCCGCTCGAGCCCGTAGCGCCGTCCCGTCGTCGCGGAGGTCGTTTGGCTCATCGTCGCGACCTCCGCGTCGCCAAAGGGACGCGGCGCTCCGCTGCGCGGGCACGCGACCGCAACAGCTCGTTCTCCATCGACAGCTCCCCGATGTGTCGCTTGGCCGCATCCAGCTCGGCGGCCAGCGGCTCACCGGCCTGCTCCTTCAGACCCAGCTCGAGACCGGCCAGCGCCCGCGCCTTCCACCGCTCCAGCCGATAGACCTCGACCCCGACTTCACGCGAAACCGCGTCGAGCGGCTCGCCACAAAGCAGCCGCAACACCACGTCCCGTTTCCGGCTCGCGCTCCACCGCTGGCCGGGAGCCAAGCCCCCCGACCCGATCGCCGCCGCGTCGGTGCCGACTCCGGTCGCCCTCCGGGCTCCCTCCGTCGGCACCGACCCAGCTCCCTTCACCCGCCTCGACCGAACCATACCCCCACCTCCTGGTGACATCGGATTCTCCCCCTAATCCGTGTCCAAGAAAACTGGGGGCGCCCCACGGGTTGCTATACCGCTCCAGCCCGGCGTTCGGACCGCCGGAACCTCTGCTCTGCGAATTCCCACCACGAACGCCGTCTCCGTCGTCGGCTATAGCGCACGGCGGAGACGCGGGCACCGTCGGGCCGCCTCAGTCGGTGTCGCAACGGTCTGCACCGCGGTACGGATCATAAGGGTCCCAGTCGCCGCTGCCAATGTCGCTATCACATTCATCCGCGAGCTCGCATGCCTGTGTGGCGACAGCACCGAGCGCCAGCGCGCCAGCGCCGAATGCTCTCGTCAGGAAGGAGCGCCGACGTACGTCAACGGTGACTATTTGTCTGTCAATGATGCGTGATCGCTTGTCACTCATGGTCGTAACCTCACCCGATTTCATTAGGGTACCACGTCCCCATGTCTGTGCGCCGGTAGAGGGATGGCGGCGCACGACGACTGCGCCTCGGCGCGCGCCTCAACCTCGACACCGTGCTCAACGGCGCAGGCCGAGGGACACACCCGGCAAGACGCAAGACCTGTTTACCTCCGTCCCCCCCCACGGAAAGACCAGAAAGCGCCTCTGTCGCTGACCTGTCGGAACAGCAGCGGCGAACCGAACCTCAGTTCTCCAGCCAGTACTTCAGACGTTCCCCAAATCGCGCAACGATGGATTGCACCTCATCGCTCAGAGCGGAGTCCACCGCATTCCAAATCAGATCAGTCGGAGACAAAATCAGACTAGCTCCACCGGCCACGAATCTTCGTATGCGCCCTCCTCGCCGTGCCATTTCCTCCGCTTCTATTCGAGTTTGAGCAACAACCAGGCCAGAAGAGGCAGATACGACTTGAACCGTTCCTCCCAATTCGCTGTCGGTACCCAGCGTCCGCCCAATGTCGCTGGAAACAGTGATTGTGTCAAGGACGACAAGGATGTCAGCTTCCGTTGTTCCAGGCAAGGACGATCCGACTCCGCCCTCCAAGGCTTCTGTCAACGATCTGGCTACTCTTCGGGAAAAGTCAGCATCGTCCTCGTTGTCCAAACGCGGCAGCCATCCGTCGTCCACCTCGATTGCAAGAGTCACCTTGACATCCCTTACGCGATAGTCCGCGAGTGTTTCGCGCGCCCCCACGTATCCGCGTGTCGCGCACGCGGTGAGCAAAAATGGCAAGACCAAGCTGAGAATCAGAATACGCCGAAGAGAAGATGGTGCTTTCCACATTTTATGTTGAACCTCACCCCCCGTAGATCTTGTGGCGCCAGTCCGCAACGCCGAAGACGCTCGCCGGTTCGGGGGGTCGGCCCGGCAAGCGCCCGCACGACTCTGGTGCGCCGGCCCCGGGTGGTTCCGTCCGAGGGCCGATGCTTCCCACCGGCGGCGTGGAAAACGGAGTCTCCTCAAACTCGTGTGGGTCGGGGCGTGGACTTCTACCGACGGTTGCTCCTCTCAGGGATGGTCAACGCCTTGTAGGTGATCTCCACCACTTCCGCGTTCGGCCCACCCACGCGGTTCTCCGGTAGGACCAGCGCCAGTGCCGGCTCTAGCTCCCGCGGGAAGTCCGCGAAGGTCAAGTGCACCGGGCTCTCCAGGTCACAGATTCCGCCCCCGATAAATCCGTCCGGTAGATCTTCCGTCGTGTCCCAGATCGTGTTGCCGTCCGCGTCCATCAGAATCACTTCGAGCCGGATGAGCTCGAAGCCGTGCACGTCGCTGTCGAACGGCCACCGTGGATCTGCCGGTGCGCACGAGATACGGAGCCACGATTCGTCCGGGAACGTGGACGGATAGTAGATGCCCCAGATCGTGACCGTGAACCCGAACCTGTCCGAGCCCAGCGTTCCGGGGGGAATCGCACTGCGTACTTGCAGTTGGGTGCTCACCGCCTGATGACCCGCCGCGAGATCCGCTTTCGCGTTCATCTCCTCCAGCGCCTGTCCAGCCGCCGGTACAACAGCCAGCAACGACACCACCGCCACCACGCTAAACGTCTTCCGCATGGTTCCCCCTCTCCAAGGAAAAAGCCCAAGCTGGCCAGTAGCCAAGGCGAGAGTCGACTCTGCGTCGTCAGGGTGCGGTCGCACCCTGACGACGCAGTCGCCGCCGAAATCACCATCCAACCGCGGCGCAGGCGCGCAGGAACATCCCGTCGTTGCTGGACCGATCGATCATTGCCGTCTCCTTTCGATGTCGGACTCCCGTCGCTGGCGAATCGGCTCGCCTAGCGGCGGGAGCCGTGAGGGATCGATCTGGCTGACCGCGTGCAACCCGCCGCCGGCCGGCCGGATGCGGTACGTAGCCTCCGGCGTCCGCACCGTCCCCGCGACCACGTTGCCGTTGACGACCAAGGTCACCGTGCCCATCTCGACGCTCGCCAGTTGGCCCGACAGCGAATAGCCGCCCGAGAAGGTCGGCGCGGTCCGCTCCACCAGCCCCGTGAAGGTCGCGTCGTCGAACAGGTTCAGCCGCAGTACGCCCGAGGGTCCGGCCGCGCCAGCCGCGCCCACAGCCGCCGCGTCCACCGGCGGCGTGAGTTGCCCAAAGTCAATAGCGACCAGACGCCGTCGCAAGGTCAGAGAATTGGAAGGAATCTCGGAACCGGGAGCGGCAACCGCTGTCGCCGGCTCCACGGGCCGGAAGAGGCCGGCAGTCTGCCCCGTCGCCTTACCGGCCGTCAACGCGCCCAGCAGCAGCATTCCTGCCAGCACCGGGAGCCAGCTCCCGCCGTGCAGCGCTGGCGGAACGTGTCTCTTTGAGTCCATCTCAGTCACTCCGGGCGCCGGACACCGCTCCTGCCGCGCCCGAGCCGCCTCATTCCAACGCCACCACCGCGGCGCGCAGCTCCGTCAGGTGCACCGCCCGGATTGGCGTCGCTCCCACAGGAGCGGCATCGGTCCACCGCGGCACCGGCCGTCCCGCCGCCGAGAACGCGGCGTCGATCGCCCTCCGAAGCTCCAGCAGATGCGCGAGCTTCACCGGTGTCACCCCGGGCCGCAGTACCGGGTCGGTCCAGCGGAACCGTCCCAGCCCCGCCGCTGTCCGAAGGGCGTCGATCCGCGTCCGCAGCTCCGTGAAGTGGACCGCCCTGATCGGCGTCACCCCGGTTTGCAGGGGGTCGTCGGTGAACGGCGCCGGCCCCACGGCGACCCTCACCCCGAACCGCTGCGCGGCGCTCAGGCCGGCGGGGTCGGTCGCCGTCACCCGGATCGCCGCCGTGCCCTCGCTCACCCCCGTCAGCGTCAAGCGGGCTCCCGCCGCTCCGTACCGTCGCGACGCCGGGGGCGGAGGACGACGCCGCATAGATCAGCGGGTCGCCGTCGGGGTCGTCGAACGCCGGCGACACGTCCACGGTCAGCGTGCCGTCCAGGGTCAATCGCCGGTCCGGCAGGGTTTCCGCGGCGACCGGCGCGCGATTGGGTCGATCCCGCCACGCCGCCGCCGCGGGACCGGTGGCATTGAGGACCGCCGCCGCGTCCGCCGCGCCGATCACGCCCGACCCGGCGCCGAAGGCCACGCCCAACGGATCGCCGTCGTAGTGCTGGTGCGGATTCGAGAAGCGAGGCACGTGTGAGCACCTGGCGTCGGTCAGCCCGCACTGAAACCACTCGTACGCCATGATGGTGGCCCAGCGGCTCGACGCCGGGGCACCGGCCCGGAACATCTCCTGGTTCACGTAACCGTACGCCGGGTGCGGCAGCACCCTGTCTTCGGCGATCTGGACCCGGAACCGGTCGTGAAGAAGCCCCAGGTTGTGGCCCAACTCGTGCGCGAAGACGATGCCGCCACAGTCGAAGCTGGTGATGCCGAAGGGACCGGGCCAGCCGAGCCCAGGGAGGAAAGCTACGCCGCATACCCAGTAGTCGGGGTCGCCGACGATCAGGTGCACCATGTCGGCCCCGGTCCGGTCGCGCAGGGCGTGCGCCTCGTCCAGGAAGTCGTCCTCCGGATCCGCGAGACGGTCGAGGTCGATTGGGCCAGCTTCCTCGTACGCCGCTTCGGACCGGCCCACCAAGGCCAGACGCTGTCGCACTCCGCTCGTCGCGTAGGCCTCGTTGGTCTCGGCAATCCAAAGGTCGATCTCGGCTTCGATCCCAGTCGAACCGCCCGCCGCCTCGCGCGCGGCCGGCGTGTAGACGACGGCGACGTCGATCGTCGCGTTCGGCTCCGCGTCACACGAAGGCCCCAAGAAGTCGATGGTCGCAAGCCATTCCTTCCAGGCGGCCGGCGCGCACGTCCGGGTCACGAAGATGTCCAGCTCCTCGAGAGCCGACTGCTCCAGACCGGCCGGAAGAGGTCCCGACAGGCCCCAGGCGTAAGACAGGTTGAGCCGCTCGAGGCTCGTCAGATTCCCGAGCTCGGCCGGGATCGGCCCGGACAGGTCGCTGTGGGAAAGGTCCAGCGTCCGGAGGCTCGTCAAATTCCCCAGCTCCCGCGGAATTCGGCCGGTCAGGGCGTTCGCCCGGAGCGCCAGATACCGAAGGTTCTTCAGGTCTCCCAGCTCGCGCGGGATCGGATCGGTCAACTTGTTCTGAGAGAGGTACAAGTTGACGAGGTTCGCCAGGCTCCCCAGTTCGGCCGGAATGGGCCCCGTCAACTCGTTGCTGGAGAGGTTCAGGTAGCGGAGACGGGGCAGGTTCCCCAACCACACGGGAACCGGGCCGGTCAGGGCGTTCCTTTGGAGGGCCAGCCGCTCCAGGTTCGTCAACTCTCCGAGCTCGACCGGGATTCTGCCGGTCAGAGCGTTCCCCTCAAGGTTCAGGCTCTCGAGATTCGGCAAGCCGCCCAGTTCGGCCGGGATCGGGCCGGTCAACCCCGGGGACTCCCAGCTCCCTGAGAGGTCCAGTTCCCGAAGCTGGCTCAAGCTCCCCAACCACCGCGGAACCAGGCCGGTCAACTCGTTGAAATCGAGGTTGAGCCGTTCCAGGTTCGTCAGCCCTGCGAGCTCGAACGGAAGCGGACCGGACAGGCCGTTGTCGTAGAGGTCGAGCTCCGTGACCCGGCCGTCGGCGTCGGTGGTCACGCCGTACCACTCGTCCAGGGGAGCCGATGTCTTCCAGTTCGTGTTGTCCGTCCAGTTGGCGCCGCCGGTCGCGTCGTAGAGCGCCTCCAGCACTGCACGGTCGGATGTCGACTGGGCGGCGGCGGCAGCTCCCGGGAAGCCGACGAGGCACGCAAACCCGGCCGCGGCCAGACAGGTCTTCACGCGCACGCTCGCCGCTTCCATGTGCATCTTCGGATTTGGCGGACTACGCCGGCACGGTGCGGGACGAGCACCGCCCGAGGCCGTGGTGAAGTGGCGATTCAGAATCGGGGGGGGGGGGGGGGGGGGGGGGTAAATGCCTTTATTTTCAGTGAGTTACATGCGCAGATCCCTGCGCGACGACATACCACGGTTCGCGCACGACGAGCCAACGAACTGAACGTGCGCTGGTTCAGCGAAGACATGGTTTAGCAGTTGTAGTTTAGACGATCCTTGTCCAGGACATTCAGCATCAGGTTCGACAGCAGTGGTGCGCTCACCTAGAGCTGCCTTGTCGCTCTCAGTCCGGCCCATGCAGCCCCGGCGCGTTGACGTGCGCGATCACAGTGTCGGCCGTGGTCCGTAGCTCGCCTCGCACTTCAGCCAGATCTGCAGACAGGTTCGCGCGGACCGCCTCCAGGTCGGCAGCCATGCCGGTCCGGACCGCCTCCAGGTCCCGCGCCGTAGCCCAGGACTGAAACGCCGCGAACAGCGCCGCCACCATCCCAATCCCGATCATCGCGTCCCGGATCGTCTCTCGCATGCTCACCCTCCCCTGCACGCACCGCGGCTGGCCCATGCTCGCCAGACTAGCAGAGCGCGGCCCGCCAGCCGGTCCAGACCTCCGGCCTAGACCGCACCGGCCGCAGGGCATCGTCGTCTTCGGTTGGAGCAGTCGGGACCATCATCGCAACTCCAATCGCCAAGTGCGCCCGCAGAGCGGGCAGACGCCGCGCCAGCCGTCGCCGTCACGCTCCCGATGCGGTGTGGCGTAGCAACCGCACGGCGCGCCCTCGGTCACCTCGCACGCCGCCCGCACGGCCGCGTCAATCCGCCGGGGTCCAAGCGCACCCCTCTCAGCATGCGTCCGCATTGTCTCACGGCAGGCGATGAGACAGGCGGGGATTTCTCGGCACCGACCGCGCTCAGATCACAATGCGCTCGATCTCGTCGACCGTCACCGTGTCCGCCGTCCGGTCGTAGAGCTTCGTCGTCTTCGGAGACGCGTGCCCCGCGATCTGCTGCGCGCGCTCCAGCGTCCCCCCGTTCGACAAGTACGCCGTGATCCCCGTCGCCCGGAACGTGTGGCAGCACGTCGAGGGTGGCAGCCCCGCGGCCGAGGCGCGACGCTTGATCATCGCCAGCACGAGCCGTCGATCGAGCGCCCGGCCCGTCAGCCGACGCCCCGCCGGGTCCATCGTCTGGAAGAGCGCCGCCTTCGGCTCCTCGAGCCCGGTCGCCTCGACGTAGAGGTCGAGGGCCGCCGCGGCCCGGTGGTGGGCCGGCACGTCGTGCCGCTTCCCGCCCTTCTCGTGGAGCCTCAGCCACGCCCGGTTCGCCTGCCCGAAGTAGTCCTGCCGCCGCATCCCCAACACCGCGCTCACCCGCGCGAAGCTGTAGAGCATGACCGAGAGCAGCGCCCGGTCCCGGAGCCCGGCCAAGGTGCCCGTGTCGATCGACGCGAGGAGCTTCCTCGCCTCCGCCGGAGACAAGACCGGCGTCGCGCCCTTGGTGACGACGTGCTTCGGCCCCCGTACCGCGGCCGCGGGGTTCACCGGGAGGACCTGGCTGACGACGAGCCAGTCGCCGAGCATGCGGATCGCGGCCAGGTGCTGCTTCACCGTGGGGGCCGACCCGGGGTGCGTCCGGATGTAGGCGGCCACGTGGAGCGGCGAGACGTCGCGCAGCCCGAGCCCCCGCGCCTCGCACCACCCCAGGAATTGCCCCACCGCCCGCCCGTACGCCGCCCGCGTCCTCGCATTCGCGATCCGCCCCGCGAAGAACTCCAGGAACCGCGCCACCGCCGCCGGCCCCGCGTCGACGATCACCCGCGGGAGGACGATCTTCCCTCCCCCGCCCGTCGTAATCGCCGGCGCCGCGGCCGGCGGCGCCAGAGCCTCCGTCGTCATTCCGTCACCACCACCTCTCCCCCGCCGGCTCAACGACCGACGAGCGCCTGGAACCGCGGCAAGTCGTTCCCGAGCGCCTGGGCCAGCGTGTAGAGCCGCGCCAGGGCGTCCTCCGCCCCGTCGAACCGCACCTCGATCCGTCCGCGCTCGACCGACACCCCCTCGGGCAGGTTCGCCAGCTTCGCGCTCATGGTCTCGGCCGGCACCTTGAACCGGTACCCGGTCAGCCGGGCCTGCTGGAGCTCGGCGACCAGGCGTGTGCGTCTCTCCTCCTCGACGCGGAACGCGGCCCGGCCGCGGTGCTTCTTGAGCTGCTGCAGGAGCCTGGTCCGCGGCAGGGTCCGTTGGTTGCCGACGAGCTCGGCCCCGAAGGTCTTCATGAGGGAGGCCGCGCGGACCTTTCCGACGCCGAAGAGCCGCTCGATGTCGCGGCGCGTGAGCAGGTCCCGGTCGAGCTGCTCGAGCTGGCTGATGGCGTCGGGGATGGCGAGGAGCCACCGGGGCTTCGCGGGCACGGTGCAGGTCCTCAGCGCCAGGGGGCCGCCGGGCCGGCTGTCGGCGTGGAGGGGTTCGCGCGGGCGACGGCGGCCGGGACGTCGCCCCGCCGTCCGATGCGCCTGGGGCCCCGCCCGGCCGGTTGCGCGTCCGGCTCGACGCCGCGGCCGGCGGCGGCGGTTCCGCGCCCGCTGGAGGCCTCCGACTCGCCGCCGGCGGGCGAGGCCGCGGCGACCTCGAGGGCCATGACGCCGGCGGCGCGGCTTGGGCGGCCGAGGGGCGCGACGAGCGCGACGACGGCGGCCGGCAGACCTCCGGACCCGCCCGGCGCCGGCGCGGCCGCGGCGGGCGTTCCGGGGGCGAAGAATCTCCGAAGCGCCGGCCTCGATGCCCTCGGAGGCCCTGCCTGATTCCTCTCCGGAGCCGATTCGGGCCGCTCCCCCTCCGGACCCCCGCCGTTCGGGGTCAACCTGCTCTCGGTATTGAACTTGGGACGATTTCTACAGCACATGTCTTTAGACATGTTAGTGAACGATGGTTCAAAACTCAAGATCCGGGTCGGTGTGGTTGGGGTAGCCCATAATGCAGAGCATTCTTAGGTTGGCGGCGCGGCAGCGAACGGCCGGCAAGTGGCAGGGCGTTCACCGCGCCGGTGACCTAAGGATGGATTGGACTGAACCGCTGCTCCGCCGCCCGGCTGTGGGCATTGTATCGCGGGGAGATGCTGCTGGGATGCCCGCGACGAGGCCATGCGTCTAGGGTTTCGGCTGAAGCTGGTCGGTGAAGATGACTACACAGGTCGTCCCGCGACCGTGGCGAGGCGGCGGAGACGCAGGTCGACCGGCCCGGGAACGCCGGGAGATGCGGACCGTACCTGGCGGGCGTCGGCGGGCTCTTCACGACGAGTCCAGGATGGCCGGCGACACCCACTTGCCGGCAAGGTGGTCGACGACGAGCATGTTGCCGTCGTCGCACCGGGGACACCGCCGCAACGAACGGCCCGTCAGCGCCTCGTAGCGGTCCCGATAGTCGGTGATGGCCGGGCCGGCGCGCTCTGCCGATGGCAGCGGCGACGCGTGCAGCAAGCGCCGGCACTCGGCGAGCTTCTGCCGGCGGGTGCAATTGGCGAGGAAGCCGTAGTAGCGAATGCGGTGGAAGCCGGGTGGCAGCACGTGGAGGAGCATGCGCCGGATGAACTCGGTCGCGGTCAGCGTCATCGTCTTCTGGCGGGACGCGCCGGCCCGGCGGTAGTCGGTGTAGCGGAAGCGCACGGAGCCGTCGTCGAGGCTGCACAGACGCTGGTTGCCGATGGCGATGCGGTGGGTGTAGCGCCCGAGGTAGTCGAGGACCTGTTCGGGACCGGCGAAGGGCCGCTTCGCGTAGACCACCCACTCGGCCTCGCAGGCCGGGCGGAGATGCTCGGCGAATCGCCGGGGGTCGTTGAGGGGCTGCTGCCGGCCGGCGAAGCGCAGCCGTTTGGACTCGAAGGCGTCCTCCAGCGCCTGGACGAGCACCCGGCGGAAGTAGCGTGACAGGACGCGGACCGGCAGGAAGAAGCCGGGACGGCAGGCAACCCACCCCCTGCCGTCGGTTGCGAGCCCCCCACCCGGGATGACGCAGTGCAGATGCGGGTGATGGACGAGCGTCTGGCCCCAGGTGTGGAGGACGGCGAAGAAGCCGATCTCGGCGCCGAGGTGGCGAGGGTCGGCGGCGATCGTGCGGAGCGTCTCGGCGACCGCCCGGAAGAGGAGACCGTAGACGACGGCCTTGTTCTGGATGGCGACCTCGGCGACCGCTGGCGGGACGGTGAAGACGACGTGGAAGTACTCGGTGGGCAGCAGGTCCGCCCGGCGCCGTTCGAGCCACGCGGCGCGGGCCAGCGACTGACAGGTCGGGCAGTGGCGGTTGCGACAGGAGTTGTACCAGACGCGGCGATGGCCGCACCGGTCGCACTGCTCGACATGGCCGCCGAGGGCGGCGGTGCGGCACTGCTCGATGGCCGTCATCACCCGGCGTTGCGCCGTGGAGAGGACGGCCCCGGCCTGGGCCCGGAAGGTGTCGCCGTAGCGGCGGAAGACCTCCGCCACGGTGAGCGCGGCGCGTGGCACGACCGTCGCTCAGTTGACGTCCGGACCGCGTTGCGGTTCCGGCCTTGGCAGGAGGTCCAGCGGACTCGCGGTCGAGCAGACGGTGGAAGTCGCGACCCGCAGGTAGTTGGCCGTGGTCTGCAGGCTCCGATGGCCGAGCAGGAGCTGAATCGTACGCAGGTCGGTGCCCGCCTCGAGGAGATGGACCGCGAACGCGTGGCGAAGCGCGTGCGGAGAAACCGGTTTGGTGAGCTTCGCGCGTCGGACGGCGCGCTGGCAGGCGAGCTGGACCGCCTTGCGAGTGATGGGCTTCTCCGGGCGCTCCCCGGGAAAGAGCCAATGCCGGGGCCGGTCGACCTGCCACCAGGCGCGCAGCACCTCGAGCAGCTTGGGCGAGAGCATGACGTAGCGGTCCTTCCTCCCCTTGCCCTGCGCGATGCGGAGCACCATCCGCTGGCTGTCGATGGCGGGCACGGTGAGATGGATGGCCTCGGAGATGCGGAGGCCGGCGGCGTAGCACGTGGTCAGGATGGCGTGATGCTTGGCGGCCTTGACGGCGTCGAGGAACTGCACCACCTCGTCGCGGCCGAGCACGATCGGCAAGGACCGGGGCTTCTTCGGCACGGGGATCACGTCGTCGAAGACCCACTGCTTCCGGAGCGTGACCCGGTAGAGGAAGCGGAGCGCCGACACGGCGACGACGACCGAGCTCGGTGCAAGCCGGCGTTCGTTGGTCAGGTAGACCTGGTAGTCGCGGATCGCCTCCGGGCCGAGAAGGGCTGGCGAACTGTCGAAGTGGCGGGCGAACCGCGCGACGGTCTCGACGTAGGTCTGTTGGGTGCACGGCGACAGCTGCCGCACCTGCATGTCCTCGAGCATGCGTTGACGAAGAGATGTCATGAGACGCTCCTCTGCGAAGGGCCCGGGGGATTCCGGGCGCTTGCGAGCAGCGTATGGCGAGACGGCGGACGGGCTGCAGCGGTGGGACGATCTGGCTGCCGGGCTCAGGGTCGGCTGGTCGATTCAGCGTCTACCGCGAAGCGGTTTAGTCCAAAGCGGGTTATGGGATAGCCTCCCCGGGAGGCCGGCGGGAACGCGGGGACGCGCGGGGAGGCAGCGACCGGCGGGAACGGGGCGTTACCGTGTATTTCCGCACGAATCCGGTCGGGGAGCACTGCTGGCCGGGCGCCGACCGGTCGGGGCGCCGCGAAACGCTTGGCGTAGTATTTCACCCTCTCCCGCAAACGACCCGGGTCCCCCCCACCAGCTTTCTACGCCGCCCGCTTGCCCGTAATCGCCTCGCGCAGACCTTCGAGGAGGCCTTCCAGCTTGGCCATCTGGACCTCGAGCGTGTGCATGCGGCCGCTGAGCGCCTTCACGTCGGTGGCCAGGTCCTGCTGCTGGGCGGTGAGATCGTTCTTCAACTCGGCGAACCGGGCTTCACTGCGCTTCTCGGCCGCGGCCAGATCCGCCCTGGTGCGTTGCTCGGCCGCGGCTAGGTCCGCCCTGGTGCGCTGTTCGGCGCGGGTGATGTAACGCCAGAGCAACGTGAACCCGGTGGCACCGAGAGCGGCGAGGGTGAACCCGGTGCCGAGGATGGTCCAGATCTCGGGCGTCATGGCAGTCAGTCCCCCCTGAATCCGCGGGGCAGCTTGATGTCAAGCTGCTCCGTGTCGAGCTCGCAGACGGCGTCGAGCAGCTCGGCGGTGGCGGTGCTCTCCAGTGAGGGCGGCAGGCTGTCCCGCCACGCCCTCGCGTAGCTGGCCTGCAGCTCGCGGAGGGTCTCTACGGCCGCCTGCCACCGGTCGGGCCGCTCTACCCCCCCTCCGCAAACGACCCGCGGCAGGTGGAGCGCCCGAGGGGTCGACCCCGACGACGCCAACGCGTCTGTCCAAGCACGGGGCCGACCGACCCGCCCGAGACCCGTTCCCGCCCACAGGGCGTCGGTCCGCGACCGCAGCTCCCACTCTCCACTGCCAGCGGCGGCGCAGGTTCCTCAGAATCTGAACCCGATACGGTTGACGGCGATGCCGAGCGTGCGTGCATCAGCTGCGCCCTGGACGTCGCGTGGCGACCGTGCACCGTCGATCTCCAGTTGCACGGTGCACACGTCGGAGTCTCCACAGGCGAGGGGCACTTCCTCCAACGCGGTCTCGCCGCTGTCGAACCGGATCACGTGTTCCACGTCACCGGACCGAGCGGTCACCGTCACGGGGTGATCCGGCGACGCCGCGAATGCCCGCGTCTCCAGAAGCACGGCCGCCGGCCACTCGCCGGACGGAAACCAGCTGCGCGACAGCGTCAGCGCCGCCGACGGCCCGGACCAGACGTGCCGCTCTTCTGCGCGATACCAGCCGTCGCCCAGCATCCGCTGGTGGTAGATGTAGCCGTTGCCCAAGGAGTAGAGAGCCCCGTCGCGGAGCCGCAGCTCGCAGTCCGGCGCGATGCATGCCTCGTGCCGGTACAGGACTAGCGTCTGGCTCCACCAGCGCTCGTTGCTGGTGGTGGGAATCGTAGCGGAGCGGACCATGCGATGGTCACGGTAGGGGAACGTCTCGCTCAGGCGCAAGTCCGGGTGTTCATCGTGGGCGTTGGTGAGCAGCCACAGGTTGGCGCCCGGGACGCCCTCGAGCGACTGCACGATGGTGTCCAGCTCGTCCGTGTCGTAGGGGAAGACGTGGAGGCCGAAGTACAGGCTCAGCGGCGTCTGGAGGCGGGCGTGCGGGCCGTCGCCGAACCCGTCGACGTCCAGCAGCAGGATGCCCTCGCCCACCCGGTCGGCGATCCGGCTCAGAACCGCGTAGGGCAGCGACCCGTGCCTGACGGGCATCTGCTTGACCGTGTAGTAGAGATGGAACGGCAGCGCGGTGAGAATGGCGACCACGCCCAGCCGGCGGAAGGCACCCGGCCCCGCTAACGCGGTCAGCGTGACGGCGAGGACGATGCTGTAGGGCACGATCTCGCTCAGGAGATATCTGGCCCACCAGTAGTGCTGGTAGATGACGGGGACGTGGAAGACGACCGTGGCGACCAGGCAAACCGCCACGAACACGTAGAGCAAGGCCTCGGCGGCGGAGCGATCCGGACGATGCATCCCCCAGACGAGGATGACGACCAGCGGCGGCGACGTGTACAGCAGCCACGCGGCGGCACCCGACTGCAGAAGGATGTCCGCCCCGGCGCCGACGATGCCGAAGGCGCTGACGAACGCGTCCTCGGCATAGCGGTCGGTGAATCCGATGAGGTACGCCTGGTAGAGGCTCCCGAGGACCGCCGCCGCGACCGCGGCCGTTCCCAGCTGGATCCACGGGCGGGCCTCTGCAGCCCACGTCAGCAGCCGGCGCACCGCCGGGCGGTCGCGATGCCGCGCCACCGCCACCATCGCGACCGCCGTCGCGCCGGCGGCGCCCAGGGTGACGACCGCATAATCGGCGCCGAGCAGGTTGCCGAAGGTCTGCCGGTAGATGCCCAAGGCGTAGATGAGCGAGTACCCCAAGCCGTAGAGCACCGACAGGCCGTACAGCGCGGCCACGGCGGCGCAGAACGCCAGGATGCGGCCGCCGTCGCGCCGCCGGCCTTCGAGCATCCACCAGACGCCCACGCCGAAGAGCGGCACGAGTACGGGCAGGTACAGGAAGCCGGTGATGCGGACGAAGAACACCAGCGACAGGGACGCGGCCGCGAGGGCGAGGAGAGTGGTGACGGCCGGCGCGGGAGCGGAGTCGCGCATGCCACGGAACGCCCGCGCCAAGTAGTAGAGGCCCGCCGACGAGAAGCCCAGGGCGACGACCTCGGTCGCCGGGAACCGGCTGAAGTAGGCGTGCAGCGGGTTGACGGCCAGCAGCAGGCCTGTCGCCAGCATCGCCAGCCGCGAGCCGGTCAGCTCGAACGTCAGCAGGCAGAGCCCGATCACGCTCAACAGGCCGAAGAACGTCACCGAGTAGAAGCGGGCGCCGTCCCCGAAGAGCTCGGCGAAGGTCGCCATCCAGATCGGGTGAAGGTGGTAGAACTGGAAGATGTACTGGCGGTCGTACCAGTAGAAGACCCCCGGCTGCACCGAGAGGCCGATGGGCGGCCCGGACCACAGCTTGGCCTGGTAGATCTCTCGCGCCGGGTCGGGCAGCGCCTCCGGCAGCCGGTCGTCGATGAACACCGTGCCCTCCCGCTGCAGGTAACTCGACATGGCGACGTAGACCCCCTGGTCCTCGCCGCCGTGCATGGTGCGGAAGGGCTCGGTGCGGAACAGCAGCGCCGCGAGAACCACCAGCGCGAGAATCGGGAGGACCGGCCGGCCGGGCACCGCCCACTCGGTGTCGAGGCACGCCGGCGTGAACCGTGCCGGCGTGAAGAACCACACGACGGTGCTGACGAGGGTGCCCGCGATGATGGCTATCGTGGCGTCGTACGAACTCAGCGCCAGCAGCGCCGTGGATGCGCACGAGACCGAGACCACCCATACGATCAGCGCGTCGAACGCTCGGATGAACACCGCGTCCATGCCCGGCTCGCCGGCTGGGGCCTCCCGGTCGTCGGGCTGTTCGCGGCACATTGCCGGTTTCTCTACAGGGGCTCTCGCTTCGTCGACCTTCAGCGAACCATCACCTGCGCGGGCCTCGTCGTTCAGGATGAGGATTCTCGTCGACCAAGTCAACAGAATCCGCCCTTATCCGACTCAAGAGCGGGCCAAGGCCGCCCTACCGCGGTCCGCCCAGCGGCGGCGAGTTCCGGCCCAAGGTTGCGCCGCCTGTCGCGGCCCGGCGACGCCGGCGTCGAGTCGACCTCGACAAGACGGGGAGACCGAACTCGTGCCCGGCCAGCACTTCCCTGTCGACCCCCGGCGCGCGAACTCGGCCGCAGCGGGGCCGGCCGGTTGATCCCGAGCTGGAGCGCGCGGTTCCGGCGTGATCTAGACGATGAGGGCGTCGACCAGGAGGCGTCCGCAGCCGGCGGAGCGTCTCCGGCATCCGGACGACGGCGGCCTCGGCGATCCGGGGAACCAGAGCTGCTTCAGACTTCTTCCGCCCGCTTTTGGGCGTACTGGGCGAGGGCCTGGATCACGATGCTCTGGAGACTCTGCTCGGTGTCGATGCTGATCCGCCGCAGCATCTTGTGGACGTCCTTCGGGATGCGGATGTTCAGCACCTTGAACTCTGTCCGCTCCATCTTGGGAGCGGACGCGGGCGGTGTTGCGGGGGCGTCGTTCTGCTCCTCACCTGCAGCCGGAGGACTCGGCCGCTTGCCCCCCACGACCCGTTCGTGGGTTTTGTCCCAGGCGGTTGTCAGCTTCGGACGGCTGGTGGTGCTCGGTGTCATGCTGCCTTTCCCTTCCGTGCGCTCGGGATGATCCCGTTCGTTTGCAGCCATGCGAAGAGGGTACGGAGTTCGCCGGCCGCCTTGCCAGAGGTCTCGTACTCGGCCGCGCACATCCCCGCGTTGAAGCTCGTCACGTGGGCGACCCGACGGTGGATGATCACTGGAGCGGCGGGCACGCCGGTGCTCCCGATCACGGTCAGGGCGTCGTCGGTGCTCGGGTGGTTCACGAGCGCTAGGTTGAGGACGATGGTCGCCGGGGTCCGCGCCATCTCGGCGATCTCGAGCGTCCGGGTGATGGCGGCGATGTCGGGATAGCTGGGCTGGACGGGGACGAGGATGTGGTCGCTCAGTCTCGCGACCGTCACCGCGTCGGCGCCTGAGTGGGGCGGAGTATCCGTCACGATGAGCTCGGCCCCTTCCCTGCCCAGCCCCTCGATGATTGGCTCCATGCGCGACGTCGGCGTCGCGTACACCGGCGGCGTTTCGATCCCGGACTCCCGGCGCAGGTCGTGCCACTTGGCCGCAGAGGCCTGAGCGTCAAGGTCGAGGATCGCGGTGGGGGTGCCGGCGTGGTTCGCCAGTGCTCCCAGAGCACAGGACAGCGTCGTCTTCCCCGTCCCGCCCTTTTGGCTGAGCACGGCGATCACCCGGGGCGTCGTCTCCGTGATTCGTGTCATTGCTGGCCTCCGGCGAGTTCGCGTTTTGCGCGGGTTCGCGCGGGTTCGCGGCAGCCGCTGATCCGGGGGACCCGCTGCCCCGTCGTCCCGGCCGCTTGTTCGCGCTCAGCCGTCCTATCGGCTCGTGTACGTCGGACTTTAGGGAAACGTTGCGTCGTAGCGGCGCCTCGTGAACCACCGTCGGCTCGTGTTAGTTGCGCTCGACGTTCCCGTCGGAGCGGTCGCGCGCACCGCGAACCTCGTGCTCCTCGTGTTCCTCGTCTTCAACCTCTCGGTTGCCCTCTTTGGATGCATCGTTGGCGTCGTACTCCTCGTACACGTTCAGTACGTCGCGTTGCTCGTAAACATCGGTCGCGTTCCGAGCGTTTCGATGATGATCTCGCCCGTCCACATTGCGCGCGTCGAGATGATGGCGTGTTCCGAGCCGAGATCTCTATGGGTTGCGGGAATTGCCTGTCCTGGTGTATTGTTCGCTAATATTAGCGAAGAAACGGTTCTCGTTGGGAAGCAGGGGAGTTTTCATCGTGGAAAATCAGTCCAGACCCACCGGCGCCGGCCCCGGGGCGACGGCCGAGGCGTCGCCGGTCTCGGCTCTGCGGGGGACGGTCCCGCGCTCGCGGCAGCGTCCCCGGGCGGTCAGTTCCTTGGTCGACCTCAACTTCAAGGTGCCCGCGCAGTTCCGCCAGCGGTTCAAGCGGATCGCGGGCGAGGCCGACCTCAAGCACGTGCAGCTCCTGCGGCGGGCCCTCGATGCCTACGAGCGGGAGCACCGAATCGCGTAGTGCCTGTCAGCGGGAGCACCGAATCGCGTAGTGCCTGTCAGGGTTCCGCCGGAGGATGCCGGCGGCCTGTTCACGGAGCCGGAGCCGGGCTCCCCGCTCGGTCTAGGAGGTGCGTTGTTGCTGATTCCGGTGACTTGACGGCGGTCTGATTCGTTAGGGCTCGCGTTGGCGCGCGAGCTTGGCCCGTACAGTCCGAACGGTCCGCGTTGGCGCGCGAACCGTTGAAAGGTCTGGCGGGCATGGCCGGTGGAGTCGGCCAATGCATGGAGTCTAGCACAGTCTCGTCATGTGACGCTCCTGCGTCGCACCGAATTCTCGTTCCACTCTGCACGTGCCGGGCGCTGCCGGCCGGGGGTTCGCCATGAGCGGGGAGGGGGAGCGCCCGCCCCTCCAGCCGGTCGCCCCCGGGTTGCCCAGGCAGGGTCAGCTGCCGTTGCCGGACCCGCCGCAGAGGCCCTTCGTGGCCTTGGCCCGGGAGTCCCGGGTCGGCGGGCCGGTCCGCAAGCTCGTCTACATGGTGCTGGCCAGCTTCTGTCCGGTCATGGCGCAGTCGTGGACGGCCACCGGCCGGGTCAAGCGGGAGACGCTCAGGCAGGCGTGCGAGCTGAAGAAGATGGACAACCTCGACACGCATCTGCGGCAACTCAAGCGGGACGGCTTCGTCAGCTGGAGGCGCACGCAGGGGGCGTCGATCTTCGAGGTTCGCCTGTCGCCGCTCCGCGTCCTCGAGGGTATCCAGGAGCGCGCCAGACGCTTCGGTTCTCGTGCTGCGGCGGGCTCGGCGTCCTTGGCTAATCGAGACTCTCCCGGAGAGGGGGAAGCCCGTAAGGACGCCCCGGCCGTGTCCCCCTCTCAGGGGGGCTCACGGTCCGGAGCGCGGACTGACTCCCCCCGCCGGGGGGAGTCCGCCGCCGTCGGCGGCACTGGCGTTACCCCCTCTCAGGGGGACTTCGGCGACGGCTCGTGGTCGGGCACCCCTTGGGAGGGGGAGCCCGGTCCTTCCGGGGTGCCCGTGCCAACCGACACCGGGGCCGTCCTTTCCCTGGGCGGGCTCTCGACAGTCTCCCCCTTGGAGGGGGAGTTCGTCGGCGCAGATCGGGCGTCGGGCTCCCCCGGGCAGGGGGGTTCGCCCGGTTCTAGGGCGGGGTCCCCCGGTCAGGGGGCGGCAGAACCCACGCCTCAGGGGGAGTCTGTGTCCCCCCGGCGAGGGGGACAAGAAGTAGCTGCTGAAGTAGTTCATGAAGTGAGATCAGCAGCAGCAGCAGGCGCGGTCGCGCTTCGAATGAGTGAACCGGAGGCCGTCCGGGTCGCAACACCGTCCGACCGGCGGTTCAAGCTCCTTGAGGTGGCGTCCGACCGGCTGTTCGCAGCGCGGGCTCGAGATCTTTGGCTTCAAGCGTCGGACGTCGCCGTGCAGGCGCAGATCTCAGCAGCGGTCCGGTACCGCGAGGGCCACCGCTGGGACCGGCATGCCCACAAGTCGCTGGAGGAGGTCGTCGTCTCCGTCGGCACCGAACATCAGACCCCGTGGCGCACCGTCGTCCAGCGCTGTGACTGCGGCGCCGTCCGTTTCGTGACCCTTACCCGCCCCGGCTCCGAGACGGAGTACGTGCCTTGGACGCTCTGCGGCGTCGTGGCGGTCTTCGTCACCGACGAGGGCTTCTCGATCGACCGGCCTCCGCCGTCGCTCGCGTGCGAGCCGGTGGAGCTCCGGGGGTGGCGGGAGCCGTTGACGTGGTCCGACGTCAACATCATGCTCGAAGCCGAGGCGCGGGACGGGGGAGACCCGGGTTCCAGGCTGCCGGTTCCCGCCGCCGCGCCCGCGGCCGGCAATCCGCCGGCTGCTCTTCGCGTCGAGACAGGATCTTCGCCCGGGCAGGTCACGTGCCCCCATTGCGCCCGGCACGTGCAGCCGTTCGAGCTCGGGGCGGCCGGCTGCGTCTTCTGTTTGTAGGTGTGAGGTGATGGAGTCCTTGGTCCCGTTGGCCTCGTCCTCTGTGCCTTACCTCTGAAACCCACAGCTTGACCATCCGAAGGTCGCGGACCTGGTCGTCATCCCCTGCCGCCCGCAGATGCTCGACCCTCGACGATCCGGAACCAGACCTGGTCGCCGCCCGGATCGAGACCGCCGCCCGGCATCAGCTCCACATCGACGAATAGGGGGCGGCGGGTCTGCCCCTAGGACGCAGCCCTCCGCTTGTCGCGGCTCGCGGTGTAGCCCGCGACAGGTAAGCCGATCCGCCGGCCCACCGCGCACTACAGGGCGAAGGAGGGCTCACGATGCAGCACCCCGTCTTCGTCGCGGCCCTCATGGCCGCCGCGCTGTCCCCGGCCGCCGAGGCCCAGCACCCCGACCACGTCGCGGTTCACCCCGCCCTGACTCTGTGGGAGGAGGGCAATCCCCACGCCGGCGTCGCCGTCACCTGGCGCAAGAACATCTGGCGGAGCTGGGGGCTCAACGCCGGCTACATCCTCACGACGTCGCTCGACCACTACGAGCACCACTACGACAACATCGTGTGGGTCGGGCGCCGAGCGCAGCTTCGGTGCGCCGGACGAGAGCGTGCCCTACGTGCTCCAGCTCGACGCGGTGATCGCGGGGCTGCTCTTCATGGCGGAGATGCGGCGGAGCGAGATGAGCGTCCTGCTCTGGAGCAACGTCGCCGCGGCGGGGCGCCGTCGCCGTCCTGGCGCTGCGCGCCGCGTCGAGTTCCGGGCCCTAGGACCGCGTGGTGCCGCTCTCGCTGCAGGAGCCCGCCGCCGGCAGTGCATCGTCTCGCCGCCGCCGTCCTCTCGGTCGGCCTCGTCGGCGAGCGTCTCGACGATGCCGGCGTAGAGCGCCAGCGTCGCGAGCACCGATGAACGCACCGCGTCCCGGAAGGCGGCTGGGGGTGCCCAGGCCCTTACCGCGTCGGGGTCGTCCTCGTCGGGCATCTCGTCGATGGCGGCGACGGCCAGGCGCTCGGCGGGCGTGGCGATGCCGCGGTCGACGCGCTCCGCGATGACGGCGCGGGCGGCTCGGACGAGGTTGCGGAACTCGGGGTCGTGGAGCTGGTCGCGGTCGAACATGGGGAGCACCTATCCCTGTTCGCGTTCATCGGGCCCTGCCGGCCGCGGGGCCGGAGGACGTCCGTCCGAGGGAGGGTTCCGGCCGTCGGCGGTGTAGTCGGCGGCCCCGAACAGCTCCCGCTGTCGGAGCGCCGCATCGACTTCGGGGGTTTTGGCGGGCCGGAACCCGTGGCCGTCGTCGACGTGGATCACGAACCGGCCGCGCCGGCCGCCGTTGGCGACACGCCATCGCCGCTCAGGCATGAGCCTTCGTCCTCCGCGCCCCGGCGAGTCGGCCGAGACGAGCCCGGCCGCGGGGTCGGGCGCACAAGGGGGGACCGGGAGGGGGTCGGCGACGCTTGTGCGCCCGACCCCGCCCGGCCCGGCATGTGCGGGCCGGGCACGCTCGCCGGACTTGTGCCCGGGCGAGGTGACGGCGACGGCCCCCGGCCCCGGTCCAGGCGCCGACGGGCCACCCGTCAGCGACATCGGCCGCCTGGTTGTGCTCACCGGTCATCTCCCGGGCGTCCGGCATGCCGGACGACGACGTCGTCCTCCGATCTCGAGACGACTTCGGTGATGGCGGTGGTCCAGGGGACGCCGGTGGAGACGGGGGTGACGACGATCCGGACTCCGCGGAGCTCGTCGGGGAGTCGGGCGACGTCGGGTCCCTGTAGGGCGGCGCCCCACAGGACGTTGCCGGCCTCGTCCTCGCCGACCTTCCTGGGCTTCCACCCGGGGATGGGCTGCGGTTCCGGCGTCTGGCCGGCGGTCTCTTCGGTCCGGTTTTCCTGGTCCTGGAACTCTTCGGGGAACCTTTCGCGGAGCGCGTGTTCGATGTGGCGCCGGACCCAGGCGGAGACGTTGATGTCCTCCTCGTCCCGGAGCCTGTCGAGGAGCCGCCGCATGGTTGGCGTGACGCGGAAGCGGACGGCGGTTTCGGTCTGCATGTACCACACAGTATAGCTTGGGGAACAACAGCCTATGGAGTACAGATACAGAGGAAGCCGGGACCGGCCTGACCTCGCCAGGGGGACGACAGCTCGGACAGGGCACCGTCGGAGCTGGTCACGAGGTTCGATCCGGTGTAGGATGGGGACTGGGCGGAGAAGTTTAACGGGGCGCAATACGCAAAGTGCTGGCGCACTTTGCCGGCCTCCGGCCGTTGCGTTCACGACCGCCGACAGGCTCAGACGAGATGGCATACGCCTTCATGCGGACGATGGTGCAGACGCGCAGCAAGGGCCACACGGCCACCGGCGCGGTGTGCTACCGCGAGGGCCTGGCCGCGAAGAGCACCATCCCCGGGGCGGACGGGCAGGCGCGGCTCTTCGACTACACCCGGCGGACGGGCATCGCGGCCACCGGCTGGGCGGCCCCTCCGGGGACCGACACGAGCTGGGGCGACCCCGTCACGTGGGCGCACCGCATCGAGGCGGTCGACAAGCGGAAGAACAGCCGGCAGTGCCGGGACGACGTGGTGGGGATCCCGGTCGAGCTGGTCGAGGCCGGGGTGGCCGAGGAGGTGGTCCGGGCCTACGCGGACCGTCTCGCGGCGGAGCACAAGACGGTCGTCCGCTACGCGCTGCACAAGCCGGACCGGGGCGGCAAGAACCATCACGCGCACGTCCTCTATCCCGGCCGCCACGTGGAGGGGCTGACGTTCTCTCGGAAGCGGGACCGCGAACAGGACAACCCCGGCAAGGGCGGCGGTCCGGACCTGGTCACGCGGCACAAGGCGATCTGGTCCGAGCTCTGCCGCGCCCGCGGCCTCGAGCTGGACTGGACGAGCGAGTCCCCCGGGCAGCATCTCGGCCCGGCGCTGTGCGCGGTGAAGCGCGCCCGGCTGGTGGAGGAGACCCGGGAGACGATCCGCGAGACGGTCGCAGCCTCGACGCCGGAGAAAACGGTCCCGGAGGAGCGGACCCTGCAGGCGGTGGCCGAGATCGCCACCCGGGTCAACGACGGGTTGACGGTGAGGGAGATGCTCGAGATCGAGCGCAGGCGCAAGCGCGAGGAAGAGCTGCGCGGCCGCCGCGCGCCGCGGCCGGTTCCGTCGCCGTCGCCGTTCCAGCCCGAGGTCCTGCCCGCGGCGTCGGCCCCCGAGGTCCTGCCGCCGGTGAAGCGGGCGCCAGAGGTTCCGCCGCCGGCGAGGACCGCTCCCGAGGTCCTGCCGCCGGTGCGCCAGCAGGCGGCGGTGTTCCCGCCCCGGGAGGTTGCGACCGAGCTCATCGCAGCCGAGATCAAGGAGGAGCTTCCCCGCGAGCCGGCCGCGACCTTGTCGGGGGTCGAGCGTTACATCGAGCAGCAGCGTCAGACCCTGGCCCACGGGCTCGCCCTGGCGGCCATGAGGAAGCTCAGCGAGGACGCCAAGAAGCGCGAGCGCACCCGGGCGGCCAGCGTGCAACCTGCGCCGGCGAGCCGGATCCGCCGTATCGCCGACTGGGTCCTGGACTGCGCCCGCCGGGTGCTCGAACGCCTCGGCCTGATGTCCGCCGCCGCGCCCGAACACGAGGCCGGCCCGCCGCAACCGCGCCAGCCGGAGGCCTCCCCGTCCCCGCGCCGGCAGGAGGCCTCCCCGCCGGCGCCGCCGCCGCCACCGCGGCCGGAGCCCACCCTGTGGGAGCGTTACCAGGCGCGCTGGCCCGAGCACGCCGCCGCGGACCGGGCGTTCTTCGAGGACATCACGCAGAAGCCGCTGCCGGCTGCGCTGGGGCACCCCATACTGGACGGGGTCGACGTCTGGCGGCGGGTGATCAGGGGAAAGTTCGAGGGGGAACGGTTCGGTATGGGCCCGGTGGTCCCGAAGGCGTTGCCGCGCGCGCTGGCCCCGGCGGATCAGGCCAGTCCGGACGCGGCGGCCGACGCGGCGGACTACGCCGGCAGTCTCCCGCGGGACTACCGGGCGGAGTTCGAGCGGATCGCGGAGCGGTCCCGCGAGGCGGCGGAGGGGGCTCGGCAGACCTGGCGCTACCGCTTCGCCGGCGAGGAGCGGCGACAGGCCCTGGAGGACGACGCGGTCCGGCAGGCGTGCGGCGCCGACGCGCAGCGCCTCGACCGGGAGATGCGCGCGGAGCGCGGCCAGTGGCAACGGCACTGGGACACGTTGGTGCGGCACGACACCCTGCTGTCCGATGAAAGGGAGCAGAGGGAGCACCAGCGCGACCTCGAGCGGCTCCAGGAACCTGCGGAGCGGCCCCGTACGACCGAGGACCGGCCCCGCACCGGCCCCGCACTGACGATGTAGCCGCCCCGATGCATCCCGCGAGCCGCCGCCAGATCGTCCAGATGCTCGAGACGTTCAGCCTCGCGTCGGAGGTGACGGCGTTCGACCTCGGCTGTCTGGACCACGCGACCGGGCGGATGTCCTTCCGGAAGACGTGGACGTCGCCGGAGGTCCGGAGGGCCCTGGGGTGGCTCGCGGCGCGGAACGCGACCGGGAGCTCCTGCTACATCCGGCCGGCGGCTTCTCTCGGCCGGACGCGCTGGGTCCTGGCCGGGCCGCTGACGGCCGCGGCGCGCGACCGCCTGCCGGCGACCCCCGGGCTGGAAGTGGAGTCGTCGCCGGGCATCTTCGAAGCGTGGCTGCGGCTCGCCGCCCCGGCGGACCCCGCCACGCGGACCGCCGTCGCCCGGTTCATCACGCGGAAGGCGGGCGGCGACCCCGGGGCCGTGCGCGGCGCGCAGCTCGGCCACCTGCCGGGCACGACCAACCGGGCTCCCGCCGCCGCCGGCGACGGTCCGGCGTCCTTCGTGGTGCTGCGCTCGAGATGGCCGGCGGCCGTCACGCCGATTCCCCGCGAGCTGGCGCGGTCGGCCGGCCTCCGGTCCGGCGGGGGAGGGGAGCCGGCCGGCGGGGAGGGGCCCGCCTGGTACCGGGACGAACCCGGTCCGGACCAGAGCCGGCGGGACTTCGCGATTGCATGCCGGCTGCTCGAGGCCGGGTCCGACGACCACACGATCGCGGCGACCCTCGCGGCCGTGCGAGACTTCGACCCGCAGTGCGAGGGCGCCTACATCCCGCGGACGATCCGGTCGGCGCGGCTGCACATCCAGAACAGGGAAGCGTGAGATGTCGACGATCGCCTCGTGGGGAACCGCTGAAGACCGGCCGGAGCGCGAGGCGATGCGCGCCCTGCTGATCGGCCGCCGCTTCATGGACGCGTACCGGGCGGCCGGGGGCGAGGAGAAGAAGCAGGGGCTCGGCTGGTGGTTCGGCTGGGTCCGGGAGCAGACCGCCCCCGAGCTCCAGTGGATGTGGTCCAGCGAGCGGGCGTACAAGGACGAGCACGCCGACGCCTACGCCCAGGTTGCGGGGGACCTGATCCTGAAGGCCGCGGCCGCCGACAAGATCTACACCGCCGACTGGTTCCGCACCGACATCAGCGATCAGTACGGCTGGCTGTTCGAGCCTGAATGCCTCGAGTATGACGGCTGGAAGCTGGTCACGGACGAGAAGGACTCAACCTGGACCAAGCCGGACAGGCAGCTCTAGCCGACCGTCAGCATGGGCGCGTTTCGTCCCTTCGTTGAGCATCTTCGGGGGCGTGGCGACGACACGGTGAGACTTGGCATCGTCGTCCGCAGCGAACTGGCGGTGGCGAATGGACGGGCGCGCTCAGAACCTGTCCACCATTCTGTCAAGGGGCAATCGTCAAGCATGCGCAAGTTCAACACGGAGGGGCCGGTAGTCGCCGACAGGCACTACTGCATTCCGCCGCTGGAGCGGGTGGACCTCGACGAGGTCCTGGGGCTGATCCGGGACGAACGGTACTTCGTGCTTCATGCGCCGCGTCAGACCGGGAAGACCACGATGCTGCTGGCGCTGCGGGACCTGCTCAACAGCGGCGCCGAAGGCGACTTCCGCTGCGTCTACGTCAACGTCGAGACCGCCCAGGCGGCGCGCGAGGACGTGGGCGCGGCGATGCGGGCCGTTCTCGTCGCCCTCGCCCGGCAGGAACGCATCACCCTGCGCGCGAGCCATCTGCAGGCCGTCTGGCGCGAGGCGCTGGCGGACGCGGGTCCGCACGAGGCGCTGCAGGAGGCCCTGGGCCGCTGGGCCGAGGCGGACCCCAGTCCGCTGGTGCTGTTGATCGACGAGATCGACACGCTCATCGGCGACACGTTGCTGGCCGTGCTCAGGCAGCTTCGCGCCGGCTACCCGAACCGTCCGGGCCACTATCCGCAGAGCGTGGTCCTGTGCGGCATCCGCGACGTGCGTGACTACCGCATCCGCTCGAGCGCCGAGAACGCCGTCATCGCCGGCGGCAGCGCCTTCAACATCCGGGCGGAGTCGCTGCGCCTCGGCGACTTCGGCGAGGCCGAGGTGCGGGCGCTGCTCGGGCAGCACACCGCCGAGACGGGACAGGCGTTCTCGCCGGCCGCCGTCGACGCGGTGTGGACGGGCGCCTGCGGCCAGCCGTGGCTGGTGAACGCGCTCTGCCGCCGGGCGTGCTTCGGCGCCAAGGCGGGGCGCGACCGTTCGCGGGCGATCGAGGTCGACGACATTCTCGAAGCGCGGGAACACCTGATCGAGAGCCGGCAGGTCCATCTGGACCAGCTCGCGGACAAGCTGCAGGAAGACCGCGTACGGCGCGTCATCGAGCCGCTGCTGACCGGCGCCGGCGAGAACCGGTCGTCGAGCCGGGACCTGGAGTATGTCCGCGACCTCGGGCTCATCGCCCGCGAGGACCCGCCGCGCATCGCCAATCCGATCTACGCGGAGGTCGTGCCGCGCGAGCTCACCTACGCGGTTCAGGCGACGCTGAACCAGGACGCGTCCTGGTACGTGGGCGCCGACGGCGCGCTCGACATGGACAAGCTGCTGGCCGCCTTCCAGGCCTTCTTCCGTGAGCACTCGGAACACTGGGTGGAGCGCTTCGACTACCGCGAGGCGGGTCCGCAGCTTCTTCTGCAGGCGTTCCTGCAGCGCATCGTCAACGGGGGCGGCCGCATCGAGCGGGAGTACGGCCTCGGCCGTGGCCGTACGGACCTGCTCGTCGTCTGGCCCCGGCGCGGCGCCGGTCGCCGGCGGGACGCGGCCGACCGGATCGTGATCGAGTGCAAGGTGCTGCACGGGAGCCTGTCGCGCACCATCGCGGAGGGTCTCTTGCAGACGGCCGCCTACGCGGACCGCTGCGCCGCCCGCGAGAGCCACCTGGTGGTCTTCGACCGCTCGGCAGGCAGGGCGTGGGACGAGAAGGTCTTCCGCCGCAACCAGAACGTCGACGGCCGCACGATCGCCGTGTGGGGAATGTAGTCCGGCCGCGGGACCGCCGTCGGCGTGGCGGGGGAGGCCGAGGTCGACAGCCTGCCGGGCCGCGCGGCGGCACCACCGGGTCGTTGCGGGAGGGGGCGAGATCCTCCGTCAAGCGTTTCGCGGCGGCCCTCACCGGTAGTGTGCGGCCCTGGGCCTCGACGACGACGGCCAACGGTCGGTCGAACGCGTCGCCCCCCGCGTGCCCGTGGGCGATGCGCATCAACTCCCAGAACCCGTGCCCGGTCGTGGCCTCGGCCATCTTGCGCAGGCCGAGGTTGGAGAGCAGCACGTTGCGCAGGCCGATGCGGTCGCGGCAGGGCTCACCGGTTCACAGGTGCGTGAAGGCCTCGGTGAACCGGATGGCGGTCGTCCACCTCGAGGAGGATGTCCGTGATCCCGCGCAGCCGCCGGTAGAAGGGCAACTGACAACATTCGTGTCGTGATACGCGCAGGGGGTTGAGCAGCCCCCCCTTGTAACCCCCCAGCTCCCACGGGGAGGAGCGACCCTCCCCGAGCCCCACCCGCCGGATACTGACCAGGGCGGGCCGGACAGGGCCCGCGAGCGACGCGGGCCGCACTGTATCCGATCCGTCCGCCGCGGCCCGCGTGCGGGTCTGCCGGCCCGCCGCTTCGGGGCGTGCCGCCCCGTCCGTCCCTGCTTTGGCGCCGTGCCAGGTCGGGAGGTTGGCTTGCACGCACAGTCTTCCCATCCGCCCCCGGAGCGGGGCGAAGGGCGGCCCCGCTCCGAACGCCGGCAGCCGCCGGCGGGGCGGACGCCGCCCCCGGCCGGACCTGGAACGGCGGTCCGGCCTCAATCCCGCGGCCGTGAAGGGCGACGGCCTCGGGATGGGCGGCGAACCCCTGCCCTTGCGACGGCGCACCCGGCCGGCCTGAAAGGCGGGCCGGCCAGGCGGGTGCGCCTCTCGCAGATTCCGGCGTCAAGGACGGGCGCAAACGAAGAGCGAGCGCCCGCCGCTGAACGCCCGGGGCGACGAATCTCCGCTTTCCACCTTGACGGCGCCGGCAAAAAACGCGGCTTCGCCGCAGGCCGGCACTTCCTCGCCACCACCACCGACGTGCCCGACGAGAGAACCGCTCTCTCAGGCCGGCCGGCCTGAACGCCGGCGCCGAAAACCATCGGCTGGTCGATTAGCCGCCCCGGGCAGCGGTCCCCTGCGGGGCTCCCTGACTCCGGAATCGCGGGCAGGGGTCCCGCGGCCGGACGTGTGCGTGCGAGCGCGGGCCGGCATGAGGCCGGACGTGACTCGCCGCGAGAGGGGAGTGACCGATGGCCACCACTCGCGTCCGCAGCTCGAGGAGGGATCGGTTCCGGGACGGCCGGTCGATGAGGGTCGGCTCCGAGATCGTCGTCCGCTCGATCGACAGCGGCGGCTCGACCATCCGCGCTCTGCGGGTCACGGCGAGCTTGCGCCTGCAGGGCT
Organism: Vicinamibacterales bacterium; assembly: GCA_965243615.1. Classification (GTDB taxonomy): domain Bacteria; phylum Acidobacteriota; class Vicinamibacteria; order Vicinamibacterales; family UBA8438; genus JAJEEA01. The sequence goes on from CBDEVO010000002.1 coordinate 36,221, forward strand.
CGGCGCTGGCCGCGGCGCTGGCGAGTCCCGCCGTGAGCTCGGCCCTGGCCGACGTGTCGTATCGCACCGGCGCCGGCCACACGACGGGTCTGTCGGTCGTCTACCAGCAGGTCGAGCCGCTGACGACGGTCGTCCGCGAGTCGGCCGTGAGCGCCGGGCAGGAGTTCGAGGTCGCGTGGCGTGGCGCCGACGGCCTCCTCGACCAGATGCCGGACCCCGAGCCCATCGACGGCAGTCCGACGCGCGCGGCCGTCGACTGGCACGAGGTGGCGAAGCGCGCTCCCGACTTCTACGACGACGAGCGCTCGATGCCGGCCTTCGCCGATCGCGAGGTCCTGCGTCGGCGCGGCCGCGTGACGGTGAGGCGCGGGTTCCTGCGCCCGCCGATGTCGGTCGAGGCCGTCGCGCGCATGGTCGAGCTGCGCGCCCAGGGCCTCGGCTTCAAGCGTATCGCGCGGGCGGTCGGCTGTGCGCCCATCACCGTGTCGCGTTACCTGCGCAGCTTCGAAGAGGAGGGCCGGTAACCGGGTAGAATCCCGAACAGTGTCACGCTCCGGCATCGGGCCGGGGCGTGACTCGTCGGCTCGTCCGAACGTTTTGCCCGTGGCGCGATGACTGGTCAGCGTCCGGGCCGGCGCGGCCCGGGCCCACGCCCGTCTTCACGAAGACGCCCGGCTCGGTCGTCTGCTCCATCGAAGGTCTTGGAAGTCCTGCGGGAGCGGCACGGTCGGGCTTGGGAAGCGGAGCACGGCCCAGCGGCCCGATGAACTCCAGTATGAACACCGAGAAACTGCGCGACCACTGGGTCGCGAAACTGACCCCGCCGCCCGCGGCGGCCGGCGACGGCGCCGTCAGCGAGCCCCTGCTGCAGGCCCTGCTGCGCGAGCTCGGCACGGCCGCCGTCCCGGTTCTTCGCCCGGACCTGGGACACACGTGGATCTGGTCGGACCTCCACCTCGGCGACCTCGCGATGGTCGAGGCGTGGAACCGGCCGTTCCGAAACCTCACGCACATGAACCGAGCACTCATCGCCGAGTGGCGCCGCCGGATCCGATCCAGCGACACGATCATCTGCCTGGGCGACGTCGCCCATCCCGACGCCTGGCGGGACCACCGCCGACTGCAGCTCGATCTCGCCGGCTGCCCGGGCGAACGCCTGCTCATCCTCGGCAACCACGACTTCCACACGCGCGAAGAACTCGCCCTGGCGGGATTCGACAAGCAGTACGCGGCGGCCGTCTGCGACACCTGCCCGGTGCTCATCCTGACTCACATGCCCCTGTCGCGGGTGCCGACGGACACCGTGAACCTGCACGGCCACATCCACGCGGCCCCCGGGCCGACGCGACACCATCGGAACCTCTCCGTCGAGCGCACCGGATACCAGCCGGTCCGGCTCAGCGAGGTCCTCGCGTCTTTGAACGACGTCGACCTCGGCGCCCTCGACGTCGACCTGCCCCGGGGCTTCGGCCGCGACTGAGGCGCGTGGCCGCGTCCTGGACCGGAGCCCGGCCGGCTCCCCATGAACGGAGGCACGATGAAGCCGTCTACTACGGGCAGCGGGGGCGCATCAGCGCCCGCGAGGTCTACGACCAGGTGAACGCGTGCTCGTGCCTGACGCTGATCCTCGCCTGCATCGTCTACTGGCAGGCCCGGGAGATCTCGCGGCTGGCCGCGGCGCCGGACTTCCCGTTCGACCCCGACCTGCTGCGTCACGTCAGCCCGATCGAGTGGAAGAACGTCGTGCTCTACGGCGAGATCAAGATCGACCCCGCCAAGCTCAAGGTGCGACACCCTTAGCGTGTATCACAACAAGAATGGTGTCGGTACCCTTTTCAGGTCGGCCGCTCATCGGCTGTTCACCCGGGTCGTGTCGAACAGTCTGCCCAGGCGGCCTACCGCGACCTCAATCGTCGGGTCGTCCGTAGACGATGGCTTCCGTCGCCGTCGCGGCGGCGGAGCGTCAGTTCCATGTCGACGGCGCGGGCCGGTGCGCACCCGTCCTCAAGACGAGAAGATGTCGTCCAGGCGGAGCACGAGGCCAGCGAGGAGCGGCGAGCGTAGCGCCTCTCCTCGGGTGAAGGTGTCGGTGGGCGCCAGCACGCCCCCGCGTTGGCGATGGATCGAGACGGCGATCGGGTCGACCAGCCAGTACTCCGTCACGCCGTGTCTGCCGTAGAGGTCGCGCTTCAGGCCCCGGTCCTTGTCGGCGCTCGACGGGGAGAGGATCTCGACCACGAGATCGGGTGCGCCCCGCACCTTCTGGCCGTCGCTCAGCAGATGCTCGCGTTCCCGGGACACGAACAGCAGGTCTGGCTGCACGACGTTGGTGTCGGACAGGTACACGTCGCAGGGCGCCACGAGCACTCGCCCTGTCCCGTGCTCTGTGATGAACTGTCGCAGGTGGTAGTACAGGTTTCCCAGTACGTGCTGGTGCTTCAGATTCGGGGCGGGAACCATGATCAGGTCACCGTCGAGCAGCTCGTAGCGCTCGTCCTCCGGTGTGGTGAGGTAGTCCGCGTAGGTGAACTTGACGACGGGTTGCGTGGTGGCCACGTCGGTGCTCCCGTTCCCCCGGTGATCGCGAGGATCATCATAGCGCGTCTGGGGACGCGCGGGACCCAAGGATGCGCGGGGCCCCGGTGAACCTGACGCCCATCGCGGGTCTCGAACCGCACCTGCATCGCCACCAGGGCGACGCGCGCCTCTCGCGTTGCGCGCGGTGTGCGAGGCGGTGCTCGAACGCAACCGCGAAGGACGGACGGCATGACCTCGACGACGACGGGGACGGATCTCAGAAACCGTCGGTCAGCTCCGACAGATTCATGCCCGCCGCATTCTTCAGGCGCTCGATCAGCTTCCGGTGAATCCTGGCGGGGTCGCCGCCGTTGGTCTGGATCGCGAACTCCGAGATGCACGTGGGGTGCATGCCGCAGAGGACGAAGTCGTTCATGCCCCGGGCGCCGAGGAAGTGCGCGCCGGCGAGCAGCGAGGCGGCGTCGATGACGACCCCGTAGGCGCTCCTGCCGATCCGCTCCTTCACCTCGTCGGCGAGTATGGCCCAGTTGTTCTCGGTGAACCGCTTCATCGCCTCGTCGTTCGCGGCGCGGTGGCAGCGGAACTCCTCGTCCGAGGTGATGCCCCATTCGTTCTCGATCCAGTTCCCGGCGTCGTCCTTGAAGCCGATGTCCCGCAGTGCGGCCAGGGTCATCTGGTAGTAGCCGATGGCCGTGCTGTTCGATGGGCTGAGGGCGCAGCCCCTCGACTCGTGCCTCCTTGCCAGATCGAGGTAATCCCGCACGCCGGCGTTGTTCGCCGCGGCGAGGGCGGTGGCGCTCACGAGGCCGGCCAGCGCGGCGGCTGCGCCGTGCGCATTGGCATCGGCACCCCGCGCGCGAGGGCCTCGACCGCGGCCAGGCTCCCGACGCGGGTCGCGGGCATCAGCACCTCGTCTCGCCTCCTCGCAGCGAAGCGTCGGGGTCGGCCCCGGCGTCGAGGAGCAAGCCCACGAGGGCGGCGTTGCCGTTGGTGGCGGCCAGCACAGCACCGGCCCGCCGTAACGGTTCTCCGCGTCGACGTCGGCGCCCGCCCGCACCAGCAGCCCGCCGTCTCGATGTCGTCGTGGTACGCCGCCCAGTGGAGGGCGATCATGCCGTCGACCCTGCGCCGCGTTGGCGTCGGCGTCCCCTGCGTGCAGCAGGGTGCGGACCAGCGCGGCGTTCCCCTTCTCGGCCGCGGCGGTAAGCGGGGCCTCGCCGGCCGCCCACGCGGCTCCGGCCAGTCCCAGCGCCAGCACCGCCGGTCGGGCGATTCGTCCTGGTTGCATCGGATTCTCTCCTGGCCCGGCGACCGCCGCATCGGCGCCGATCGCCGCCGACCAAGCCGCGGGGGCCGGCGCTTCCGTGAAGGCGCCGGCCCCTGATTGATATCGACCGTTGCGTTACACCGCGACAGGGTCGAAGAGCGTGTCGACGGTGCCGGTGCTGTCGCCGAACTGGTCGAGCTTCACCCCCACCCGGTCGAGCAGGGTGAAGTGCAGGTTGGGCCAGCGGCTTGTCGGTCTCCGTAGCGGATGTGGCGGCCGCGGCCAGCTCAGCAGGTCCGTCCTCGAGGCCTGGCGACCACGACGAGCGCTCGATGCCGGCCCTCGCCGACCGGGAAAGTCCTGCGCCGGCGCGGCCGCCTGACGGCCGGGGAGCGGTCGGGCCTCTTCGCGATGGAGGACGCCCTCTATGGCGGCGATCCCGGGCCGTGGGCGGGTCCTTGGGCGAGCGTCGCCCGCCTCGAGATGCCGTCAGGCATCGGGCGCGCACGACCGTCCGGACGATCGCGGGTCTCGAACGGCACCTGCATCGCCGCCAGGGCGATGCGCGCCTCGCGTTGCGTGCGGTGCGGGGGGCGGTGCTCGAACTCTCAACCGCGAAGGACGGACGGCATGATCAAACGCACGGCGGTCCGCACCCCGGCACCCAATGATGAATCGGCCGAGACACGACAGCCCCCTGCCGGGCCGTCGCCGGCGGACGCCGAACCGGGGCAGCCCTGGAGTCCGCCCCCGTCACGGCCGGTTTTCGTCGTGTCGGCGACCTGGCCACCCGCGGCCGTGAGCGTTCATAATCCCCTTTATATGTGACATGATTGAGGGGTTGTGAACGGCTGCGAGGCACGGGTGGCCGGCGTAGGTCGAGAATCCGAGCATTCTCCTCACTTCCGCGTAGTCGATGGCCGCTTCTGGGTTGGTCGGCATCGTGAGAAAGGACTGATGGTCTTCGACAACCGGCTCGGACCGACTCCTCGCGGCGGTGTGTATCTCTTCCACGTTTCGCTCGGACGGGTGATCGGGTTCCGACGCGAGGTCATCCGTGAACCGGCGAATTGGTCCAGCAGCAGACCTGCGGCATTCCTCGGTCTCTGCCGGTGCGCTTGACGACGAGGCCGTTGCTGGTGCGAACGACGTAGATGTGTCCGACCCGCCGCTGCCGGCTGGCGTGGTTCATGAGGATGGAACTGCCATCGACGAGGGCCGGCTCCATGGACTCGCCGATGACCTGGACTACCAGCATCTCTGGATGCTGAAGGCGCACCTTGATGAGGAGGATGCTCTTGCCGAGTTGCAGAAAGTAGGGTAACGTGAGGTCCTGTCGTCACCGACCTTCTACTATCGCCGGGACACCTTCGATGAAACACTCGATGGGAGGAGACAGACAATGCGACGAATGATCTTGGCGGCCGTAATCGGACGCGGCCTAACGTATGCGGAGGCAGCAGGCGCTGCGCTGTACCGGGTCGTGATTTGCTCGACCCTCGCCGTCCCCCTCGCGATTACCTCTGCCTGTGCCCCGGACTACGAAGCGACACGGTTCGCGGCCGAGCAAGGTGACCGCGAGGCCCAGTTCACCCTCGCAGAGATGTACCAGAACGGTGAAGGCGTGGAGCGGGACGACGCTGAAGCCGTTCGGTGGTTCCACCTGGCCGCCGAGCAGGGTCACGCTGACGCCCACGCCAACCTTCGAATGGCAGCCCGACAGGGTGACATCGACGTCCAGTTCAGTCTCGGGGAGATGTACGAGAACGGTGAGGGTGTCCCGCAGGACGACGCGGAAGCCGCCCGGTGGTACCGCATGGCCGCCGAGCAAGGCCTCGCCGCCGCCCAAATAGCCCTCGGAAACATGTACCGTAACAGTGAGGGCGTCCTATGGAACAGCCTGGAAGCCATCCGGTGGTACCGCCTGGCCGCCGAGCAGGGCCACGCCGCCGCCCAAATAGCCGTCGCAACCATGCACGAGAACGGTGAGGGCGTGCCACAGGACAGCGCCGAAGCCATCCGGTGGTACCGCCTGGCCGCCGAGCAGGGCCACGCTGAGGCCCAGGCGACCCTCGGGTCCATCTTCAAACCTACTGCTTACTCATCCTCCGTCGGCGCGCTGAATGTAAGCGGAACGCTCCGGACCGAGCTCGGCGATGGCATGACGCAGGACTACGCCGAAGCCGTCCGGTGGTACCGCTTGGCCGGCGAACAGGGCCACGCTGAGGCCCAGGCGACCCTCGGGTCCATGTACCGGAACGGTGAGGGCGTCGCGCAGGACTACGCGGAAGCCGTCCGCTGGTACCGCTTGGCCGGCGAGCAGGGTCATGCCGACGCTCAGGCGACCCTCGGGTCCATGTACGAGAACGGTGAGGGCGTTGCGCAGGACGACTCGGAAGCCGTCCGCTGGTACCGCTTGGCCGGCGAGCAGAGTCATGCCGACGCCCAGGCGTCCCTCGGGTCCATGTACGGGAACGGTGAGGGCGTGGCGCAGGACTACGCGGAAGCGGTTCGCTGGTACCGCTTGGCCGGTGAGCAGGGCCACGCCGACGCCCAGGCGTCCCTCGGGTCCATGTACGAGAACGGTGAGGGCGTTGCGCAAGACGACGCGGAAGCTGTCCGGTGGTACGTTTTGGCCGACGAGCAGGGCCACGCCGACGCCCTGGCCAACCTCCAGGGCGTGGCCGCAGAAGGTAATGCCGCCGCCCGGAGAGCCGTCTCGACCCTGCGCGATCTTGAGTTATCCGAAGGACCGCCTGAAAGGGGCTTCACAATGGCTGCCATGCTCGCTGGCGTAATACCTCCCGGCGACGTAAGTCTCGTTCCCGCATTGGAACCAGGTGTTATCGCCTACAGCGCCACCGTGTCTCAGCCTCAACTCACGATCAGAGCGAAGGCAGTGGAGGGGATGACGATGCGCGTGACCGGCACGGCGGCGGGTGGCGCCTTATTGGAGAACGCCGACCAAAGCACGGTCGAAGCCAACGATGCCGTGTTCATAAGCGTGACGTTGTCCGGTCTGACGGCAGGCGAGAACACGATCCGGATTTCCAACGACGGGTCAACCTACTCCGGGCAAACCTACGTCGTGGCCGTGACACGCGGTAACTGATTACGGCAGGCCTTTCACGGACCGGGATCGCGACGACGCCTGCCGCACCCACCGGGGAGCATAGACGGGACCCACGCCAGAACTGACCGCTCCGGGCGATGAAACCGACAGAGGAGGCGACATGAGCGAAGCAGCCACCGTGACTCTGGGGCGCGACCCGGCCCGGCGCCGGCGGGCGACCTACCAGGATGTGCTCGATGCCCCCGCCCATCGGGTCGCCGAGGTCGTTGACGGCGTGCTCCACACGAATCCGCGGCCGGCCATGCCGCATTCGTTGGCGAGTTCCCGACTGGGCGGCGAGCTCACGGGACCATTCGATCGGGGTCGCGGCGGCCCCGGCGGATGGTGGATCCTCTTCGAGCCCGAGCTGCACTTGGGCGACGACATCCTCGTGCCCGACCTCGCCGGTTGGCGGCGGGAGCGGATGCCTGTCTTTCCCGACACGCCGTACGCGACGCTGGTCCCCGACTGGGTGTGCGAAGTGCTCTCGCCTTCGACCCGCAAGCTCGACCTCCACGGTAAGCGCGCCGTCTATGGGCGCGAACAGGTGGGTCATCTCTGGCTCGTCGACCCCGCCGACCGCACCCTGGAGGCCTTCGAGTTGCGCGAGGGCGAATGGGTGCTGATCGCCACCGCGCAGGATGACGCTCCCGTCCGCATTCGCCCCTTCGACGCCGTCACCTTCAGCCTCGGCGATCTTTGGCCGCCGAAAGGCAACGCCCCGGCCGAGTAGTCGGTCCACGGAGGTTCGCCGCTCGCAGCGGCCATGCCCAATCGATCCGAAGTGGGGGACGTGGACGTGGAACGCCACGACGGGTAGTTTGCGGGAGAGGGCGAGATCCTACGTTAAGCGTTTCGCGGTGGTCATCGGTACTGCGGCAGCGCCTAGAGCAGGCCGTGGTGAAACTCCGCGATGAGTGTTGGCAACCATCAAGAAATGACGATTATGACCAGCTGGTCATAATCGTCACTTCTTGAGGGTGGCGAACATTCAAGGCGACCCGGCCGCCCTGCACCCCATGCCAGTACACCTCCCGGTCAGCGCCGCGGCGCCCCTGCGCCTTCGGTCCTGCCACCTGTTCGGCGCTCATCTGCAGGACCGCCTCGACCGTCGCCCGGCCCATCACGTCGATCACCTCGTCGATGGCGCGCTCGCCCTTCTCCAGCAGCTCGACGAGCGGGATCAGCAACTGCCCGTCCTTCGCCAGCCAGTCCGCCAGCTCCCGGCTGCTGGCCGTGGATTCCTCGCCCACGATCCTGTACGCTTGCTCCTTCACGGTGGCGTCTCCTTTCTGTTGACCACCCGACCAATATCACGGTCGGGCAGGGAGTCGCCACCGACTTTCTACTACGCCCGGGTTACCCTCGGCCAGCGTGCGTGAAGGGCTCGCGGAGATGTTCACCGTCAATCGCCTGGGGCTGCCGCTGCCGTTGCGCCGGTGCCTGAAGGGTACCGACAACATTCGTGTCGAAATACACGCTAAGGGCGTCGCCTCGTGAGCTTGGCGGGGTCGATCTTGATCTCGCCGTAGAGGACGACGTTCTTCCACTCGATCGGGCTGACGTGACGCAGCAGGTCGGGGTCGAACGGGAAGTCCGGCGCCGCGGCCATCCGTGAGATCTCCCGGGCCTGCCAGTAGACGATGCAGGCGAGGATCAGCGTCAGGCACGAGCACGCGTTCACTTGGTCGTAGACCTCGCGGGCGCTGATGCGCCCCCGCTGCCCGTAGTAGACGGCCCGGGCCAGGGCGTGGAGCTGCTCGACCTTGAGCAGGCCACGCCGCACCTTCGCCCGCAGCTGCGGCTCGGACATGTACTGCAGCACGAACTCGGTCTTCAGCGCCCGGCCGAGCTCCCGGTTGGCGGCGTAGAAGCGGTTCGACGCCTGGAAGCGGTTGAGCCGCTGCAGAGCGGCCGACGCCGTGGCGTGGCCGGCGGGGAACGCCGCGTAGAACTGGCCGATGCGGTCCCACTGCTCGGCGATGAGACGGAAGTTCACCGCCCGCCGGCCGCGCTTAAGGACCGGCTCGAGGACGCCGTGGTCGCGGCCCGGGTCGGCGCAGTAGATCCGCTGGCGGTGCAGGCTGCGGATGCGCGGGCAGAACCGCATGCCGACCATCCCGAAGGCGGCGAAGTTGATCTCGGTGTAGCCGTGGGTGTCGGTGTAGTGCTCCTCGAGGTCGAGGTCGCTCTCGTGGTACAGCACGCCGTCGAGCACGAAGGGCGCGTCGCGGTCGGTGCACTCGATCGGGCGGCTGTAGAACGGGGCGTAGTTGTCGGCGACGAAGGAGTAGAACTCGAGCGCGAAGTCGTTGAAGCGGGTGCTGTAGGTCCGCTGCAGCACCTTCTGCGGCATGGCGAAGCGCTGCCCGTCGCTGGCCGACGTCGTGCCGTCGCCCCAATGGCCGGCGGCGTCGAGGCGGGAGATGCCGTGGACGATGGCGGCGAGCGCGGCCCGCTGGTTCTCCTCGACGAGACGCCAGTCGCTGACGTACTTGAGCCGCCGGTAGGCGATGTCGGGGGCGACCTTCTCCATGGTGTAGAGGCCGAGGTTGCAGCCGTGGGCGAGGATCGCGGCGAGCAGCGCGCACACCTCCCCGGGGTCGACCCGCTTCTCGCCGGGCTGCTGGAAGTGGACGCTGAACCCGAGGTCGTTCTCGACCTCGATGAGGAGGTCGGCGAGCCGGATCGAGCGGCTGCGGGCGTCCAGCCAGCGGTGGAGCTCGGCCAGGCTGTCTGATTGCGCCGGGTCGGTCTGCTCGGCCGCGTCCGTCTTCAGCCGCCACCCGTCGTCGTCGAACGCGACCTGCCGGTTGTCGGCGACACCTTCGAGGAACCGGTCGAACGCATCCGACAGACGCGCCTTCAGCTGCTCGACCGCCGCGGCGGGGTCGACGGGGAACCCGGTTCGCGCCCAGAACGCTTCGCGGACCTGCTCCCACTGCGCGGCGGGCAGGAAGAACGCCTCGAACCGGCCGAAGTTCTTCGCGCCGTCGATGGCGAGATTGCCGGTCTGGATCTCGTCGCGCACCTTGAGGAACAACGCGCTCTCCCAGCGGCGGCGGTCCGTCACGCCGTGCTGGCGGATGAGCTGCTGCAGCGCCGCCGGCGCGAAGTCGAGCGGTGCATCGGGCGGGACGCCGCGGCGCCCGGCCGCGCGGTGTTCGCGGTAGGCCCGTAGCGCCGACAGCGTCGGCGACGCTCCCTCGCCCTGCTCGTCGACGAACTTCATCCTGTTCAGGAACGGCCCGGCGAACCGGCTCAGCCCGGCGTGCCGCTCGGCCGTCTGCTCGAAGCGGGCCTTCCGGTCGCCCCGCGTCCAGTTCGCCAGGTCGGACTGGTCCTCGCGCAGCTGCGCCTCCGGCACGGTGGACAGCAGTCGGGCCCGCAACTCGTCGTCGCCGACATCGGGGTCGAGCAGCACCGCGCCGAGCCGCCGGTAGCGGTGAACGATCCGGTCGACAGCCTGGCGTTGCGCCTTGAGCATGTCGTCGAGGCGGGCCTCGACCAGCTTGCGGTTGCGGTCGAGGAGCTTGCCGTACATGTCGACGGCCTGGTCGAGCGTGTCGCGCCACGCCTGGTGGAGGAAGCACACCAGCGCGAGGTGACGCCGTGGAGCCGCCATCCTGCGCACCCGGTCGGCTGACGCGGTTCGCACGGTGTGGAACAGGATCCGCTGATAGTTGCCGTTGACCCAGCCGACGTCGACTTCCAGCACCCCGGTCGCCTCGATCAGCTCCAGCCTCGCCAGCAGCCGCTTCATGCCGCCGACCGACGGGTTCGACGAGCTCGCCTTGATCCGGTTCAGAGGCGAGTGCGGCTGGTCGTCATCGACGGCGACCAGCGCATCAAGACCTTCGCGGATCGGCGCCGACAGGCGCTCGGCCATGCGTTGCGTCAGCAGGGCGCGGGCTTTCTGCCGTGCAGCCCCCACCGCGCGGCGCAGCACCGAGTCGGCCGGGGCGAGGACGTGTTCGTCCCGAAGCCAGCCCCGCACCCGCGCCAGGAGCGAGCCCGTGCGATCGAGCCGCAGCGCTTCGTCCTCGAGGAACCGCGCCAGCCGTTCGCCGGCGGCGGTGTCGAACGTGCGCAGACGCAGGTACTGGCCGATGTGCTGCTGATGCTCCGAGACCGTCTGCTGCC